>JBIHZO010000434.1:0-3288 GCA_044231405.1 Cypionkella sp.
AGCTGTCCAGCAGCGCCAGACCCTGCGCCCGCCCGCCAATCTGGCGATGGGCGCAACGATCATCCGCCAGCCGCAGCGCGCGCGCGGTCGGGATCATCCCGGGTTCTAATCCCGGCACGGCATGCACAGCATCTGGCCCGGGCAGGGCGGGCGCGGCCATGAAGGCATCGCGTTGCCCCTGCCAGCCGTTGCGTGACACCAACCGTCGCACGACGCCTGACTGCGGCAGTTCTTCCCAGACGATCCCCGAGGCCCGCGCCCATGCCATGACCGCACGGTCACGGGCGTAGGTCCAGCCGTTGCCGGTTTCCTCATGGCTGACGATCCGGGTGATGGCATGCTGGCGGCACATCCGCTCCAGCACCTGCACCGCGTCACCCACGCGCACCACCAAAGGCGCGCCCAGTTGTGCCAACTGCCCACGCAGATCGGTCAGGGTTTCGGCGGTGAACGCCCATTGCCGCGCCGAGGTGTCGGGCAGTTGCCAATAGTCCGGCTCCGCGATGTAAAGCGGCAACACCGCACCCAGCCCCGCCGCCCGGGTCAGCGCGGGGTGGTCATAAGTGCGCAGATCGCGTTTGAACCAGATGAGAACATTCATAGAACATAGATGTAGCAGTCTGCGCAGATTCGTAAAGGGGGCAGGCGCGATATCTGGGGTGTTCAAAGCAGGGCGGTCCACAGGTTTGACAGGTGTCCTGCCGCCCCGGACCCTATCTGTGGCGGCGGGGAGCACAGAGTCATGCCTGTTCTGGCACCGGAAAGACCCAGTCATAGGCCCAATTGAACACAAAGGCATAGACCAGATAAAACACCGAAAACCCCAAATCCATCCAGAAGGCCACCCTCAGGCTGACCCCCAGATACCACGCGATGAAGGGCATCAGGATCGCCAACAGGCCAGCCTCAAACAGCACGGCATGGACCACCCGGGTGGCAACAGATTTGCCGACGCGCCCGGTCAGGCGCAGCAGGGCGTGATCAAAGATCACGTTGTAGGCATAGTTCCACAGCGTTGCCATCGTGGCACTGACCAGCGTCACCATGCCGATTTCGGCCATCGGCAGATGAAAGGCCAGCGCGCCCAGAGGCGTGACCAGGATCAGGCCGATTGCCTCAAAACTCAGCGCGTGGCGGATGCGGTCGGGAGTGCTGCGCATGGGTGGCCCTTTGGTTCGGGGCGTCCCGATACTGTTCCCGAATGGGGGAGGTCGTCCTCACGCCGCGGTTATACCACGGCGCGTTTTGGCAGCAAGCACCGATGCCCCTTGCGCCTGCACCCGCTTTGCCCAAACTGCGCGCAACAGGAGTATCGCCATGACCGACCCGCGCACCATCCGCCTTGCCGATTACCAGCCCTTCACCCATGTGATGCAGAAAGTGGAGTTGACCTTCACGCTTGCCCCCACCGCCACCCGGGTGCGCGCCCGGCTGCACCTTGCGCCAAACCCGGCGCGGCCCGGCCGACACGATCTGCGGTTGGACGGTGAGGGGCTGGTGCTGCACGGCTGCTGGATGGATGGCCAAGTGGTTCAAGCGACCCCCGATGCCACCGGGTTGACGCTGGCCGCCGCCGATCTGCCCGACGCGGCCTTCGTGCTGGAAACCGAGGTGGAAATCGCCCCATCGGGCAACACCGCTCTGGAGGGCCTTTACATGTCAAATGGCATGTATTGCACCCAATGCGAGGCGGAAGGCTTTCGCAAGATCACCTTCTATCCCGACCGCCCCGATGTGATGGCCCCGTTCCGCGTGCGGGTGCAGTCCCAACTGCCGGTGCTGTTGTCCAACGGCAATCCGGTCGGGCAGGGGGACGGCTGGGCGGAATGGGACGACCCTTGGCCCAAACCCGCCTATCTGTTCGCAATGGTGGCCGGCGATCTGGTGGCACATTCGGGCCATTTCACCACGATGTCGGGCCGCGCGGTTGATCTGAACATCTGGGTCCGCCCCGGTGATCAGGACGATTGCGCCTATGCGATGGACAGCCTGATCCGGTCGATGCGCTGGGATGAGACGGCATATGGTCGCGAATACGATCTGGATGTGTTCAATATCGTTGCCGTTGACGATTTCAACATGGGCGCGATGGAGAACAAGGGGTTGAACATTTTCAACTCCCGCTACGTCCTGGCCTCGTCCGCCACAGCCACCGACGACGACTTTGCCCGCATAGAGACGATCATCGCGCATGAGTATTTCCACAACTGGACGGGCAACCGCATCACCTGCCGCGACTGGTTTCAGCTGTGTCTGAAGGAAGGGTTGACCGTGTTCCGCGATCAGCAGTTTTCCGGGGACATGCGGTCGCATGCGGTGAAGCGGATCGAAAGCGTGCTGACCCTGCGCGCGCGGCAGTTCCGCGAAGACGGCGGGCCGCTGTCGCATCCGGTGCGGCCCGACCACTACATCGAAATCAACAATTTCTACACCGCCACCGTCTATGAAAAGGGTGCCGAGGTGATTGGCATGCTGAAGCTTCTGGTGGGCGATGTGGCCTATGCCCGCGCGCTGGATATGTATTTCACCCGCCACGACGGCGATGCGGCCACGATCGAGGATTGGCTGGCGGTGTTTGAAGATGCCACGGGACGCGATCTGACCCAGTTCAAACTGTGGTATACCGAAGCCGGAACACCGCGCGTGAAGGTCACCGAAGATTGGGCGGATGGCCGCCTGACCCTGACCTTGGAGCAAGAAAATCCACCCACACCGGGGCAATCCGTCAAGGCTGCCAAGGTGATCCCTGTGGCTGTGGGCCTGCTTAACCCCAATGGCGACGAGGTGCTGCCGACGACGGTGCTGGAGTTGACACAGGCGCGGCAGAGTTTCAGCTTTGACGGGCTGGCCAGTCGCCCTGTGGCGTCGATTTTGCGCGGGTTTTCGGCACCGGTGGTGCTGGAACGCAGTCTGCCTGCGGCGGATCGCGCGCTGTTGCTGGCCCATGACAGCGACCCCTTCAACCGCTGGGAAGCCGGGCGGTCTTTGGCCAAAGAGGCTTTGGCGCGAATGGTGGTGGACAACGCCTTGGCCGACGACAGCCTGCTGGACGGCATGGCGCGGCTGGCTTTTGACGACGCGCTGGATCCGGCCTTCCGCGCTCTGGCTTTGCGGTTGCCCGGTGAGGATGACATGGCCGCAACCTTGCACGCGGCGGGCCATGTGCCTGATCCGGCGCGGATCTACACCGCGCGCCGCGCGCTGCAACTGGCGTTGGCGCAGCGTCTGGCGCAGGGGTTGCCGGCTCTGGAGATGGCGTGTCGCGTGCCGGGGGCCTATTCCCCCGAC
>JBIHZO010000435.1:0-3284 GCA_044231405.1 Cypionkella sp.
CAGCCTATGCGGCAAAATCGAGCCCGGTCAATTCGTGACGCCGCGTCACAAATTGGGGACATTCCGGTTGTTGCGGTTTGATCGAAGCTCTGCCCGGATGTTGATCCAGATGCCAGCGAAAATCACCGCCCCGCCCAGCAGGACATAGGGGTCCAGCGGCTCGGCATAAATCACGGCGCCCACCACTGCGATGACCGGCAGGCGCACGAAATCCAGCGGCACCACATAGGAGGCAGGGGCGACCGACAGCGCTTGGGTCAGGCTCAGATGCGCCAGAATCCCCGCGCAGCCGATCAGGGCGAGCCAAGGCAGGGTGGTCCGGTCGGGCAGCGACACCGCTCCATCGTAACCCGCGCCGATCAGGCCAAAGCCGAACTGCATCAGGGCCAGCCAGAACAGGATGGTCAGGATGTTTTCGTTGCGCGTCAGGGCCTTGGTCAGAATGGAACTGCTGGCAAAAAACACCGCAGACGCCGCCGCCGCCAAAACGCCGGGGTTCAATTGCGTCAGATCGGGGCGCGCAACGATCAAAATTCCGGCAAAGCCCAGACCCGCCGCAAGCAACCGCGCCCGCGTCAGCTTCTCGCCCAGCAGCAGCGGTGACAGCAGGATCACCCAGATCGGCGAGGTGAATTCCAGTGCGAAGACCTGCGCCAGCGGGATCATGGTCAGGGCCCAGAACCAGAGGTTTTGTCCGGTGAAATGCACCAGATTGCGCAGGGCGTGCCCCCCCAGACGCCGCCTGCCGATCTGCGCCCAGCGCCCGGCAACAGTGGTGTAAATCACCATGATCGCAAACCCCACCAGTGACCGCGCCGTCATGATTTCAAAGCTGTCATGCAGATGGCTGACCTGCCGCCCGGCAATCGCCATGGCGGTGAAAGATGCAATGGCCCCGGTCATCCACAGAGCGGCGCGCAGGGGTTGAGGCTGATCTGTCACGGGCTGGGCCTACAGGGATATGCTGCAGTGCTGGCCTGACCCGGCGGGAATGTCCAGACATTGCGTGTTGTACGGACGTACGGCTGCGCTTCAGCTTGCCGGGGCTACGGCGGAATGTGGCTTTGTGGTTTCCTCGGTGGCATCAACGCCATCCAGACGGTCGGCGCGGCGCAAATCGGGGAATATCCACGCCCAAAGTCCCGTCACCGCCAGCGTGCCAAAGCCGCCAAACACCGCAGCCCCCACAGGCCCGATGAAGCGCGACACGACGCCGCTTTCAAACTCGCCCAACTCATTGGAGCCAGAGATGAACAGCCCCGAGACCGAAGACACCCGGCCGCGCATGTGGTCGGGCGTCACGATCTGCACCAGCGTCTGGCGGACATAGACCGAAATCATGTCCGCAGCGCCCAGCACCGCCAAGGCGACCACCGACAGCCACATGTTTTGCGACAGGCCAAAGACAATCGTGGCCAGACCAAAGGCCGCCACTGCCCAGAACATCCGCACACCTGCCCGTCGTTTCAAAGGCCAGCGCGCCAGTGCCAAGGCCATCAGCACCGCCCCAATGGCAGGGCCGGACCGCAGGATGCCAAAGCCCTCGGGCCCGACCTTCAGGATGTCGCTGGCAAAGGCCGGCAGCAGTGCGGTCGCCCCGCCCAGAAGCACCGCAAACAGGTCCAGAGAGATGGCGCCGAAGATGATCTTGTTCTGGAAGGTATAGACGAGGCCTTCCCTGATCTGCGCGATCTGGCTGCCAGGTTGCCGTTCTGGCGTGGTATTGGTGCGCAGGGTGGCGACGATGATCATGGCCAGCACATAAAGCCCGGCGGCCACGGAATAGGCCAGCGCGGTGGAACTGGCACACAAAATGCCACCGATCCAGGGACCCAGAATGACGGACACCTGCCAACTGAGCGATTTGAGCGAGATGGCCTGAGGCATGTCGGCCTTTGGCACCAGCATCGGCGTCAGCGCGGTTGCTGCCGGCGACAAGAATGCCCGACTTACGCCGAAAAGCGCAGCGATGGCGAAGATATGGGTCAGGTTGGGGTTTGGCTCCAGCGCCACTGCGACCAAGCCCAGAACGCCGACGATCTTTACCGCGATGGAGGCCAGCACAATGGCGCGGCGCGAATGGCGGTCGGCCAAAGATCCGGCCCAAAGGGTCAGCACAAACATCGGCACGAATTGCGCAAGACCCACCATGCCGACCATGAAGGCGCTTTCCTCGATCGACAGGCTTTGACGGGCGACGGTGTAAATCTGCCAGCCGATGGTGACAGCCTCGATCTGCACCGCGATGCTTTCAAAGGCCATGCCGGTCCAGTACCGCGCAAAATCTGGGTGGCGGCGCAGGAAGTTGGGCTGTTTTGCATGGGTCATGGCCCGTTCTAGCCAAACCGCTTGGGCGCGACCAGAGCCTGCGCACATGACCTGTGAAAGATAGCACCAAGATCGGGGTGTTCCCCGCCGACTGCGAAGCCTAGATGCAAGGCAACCAATGAAAGTGAATGTCATGAACACCCCCGTTGCCCCCAACCGCCACGCAGATCACGCCATTGCCGAACAATTCCTGACCCGCTGGTCGCCGCGCGCTTTTGCCGACACGCCGATGTCGCAGGCGCAGCTGATGTCGGTGCTGGAGGCCGCACGCTGGGCGCCGTCCGCCAGCAACAACCAGCCGTGGCGCTTTGTCTGGGGCCTGCGCGGCGATGCGGGCTTTGCGGCCATCGCTGAGACGCTGGTGCCGTTCAACCAAGCCTGGGCGGAAAAGGCGGCGGCTTTGGTTATGGTGGCCTCGCAGGACTACACAGAGAAGGACGCTGTGCGCAGCCCGAACCGCTGGCACGCCTTTGATGCGGGCGCGGCTTGGGCGCAGATGGCCTTGCAGGCGCAATCCATGGGTCTGGTCGCACATGCGATGGGCGGGTTTGACGTGGACACGGCAACCCGTCTGCTGAACGTGCCCGAAGGTGTTGTGCTGCAAGCGGTTGTGGCATTTGGAACCAAGGGCGACGTTGCGACCTTGCCCGAAGGGCTGCAGGCGCGCGAGTTTCCATCTGCCCGCCACCCGTTGGCGCAAATCGCGCATCACGGCAGCTTCTGAAAGAAAAGGCCCGCGTCGCGCGGGCCTTTTTCATTCCAGCTCGATGGTGCCCGGTGGCTTGGACGTCACATCATAGAACACCCGGTTGATGCCCTTCACCTCGTTGATGAGGCGGGTCATGGTTTCGCCCAGGAAATCATGGGTGAAAGGGTAGGTGTCGGCGGTCATGCCATCGACGCTTGTCACCGCGCGCAGGGCCAAGGCATAATCATAGGTGCGCCCGTCACCCATC
>JBIHZO010000436.1:0-3280 GCA_044231405.1 Cypionkella sp.
TGCGCCTGTTGCTGACCGAAGGTCTGGTGCATCGCTTCGACGGGCGCGGCTATCTGGTGGGCGCGGAGGGAACCGAGATCGTCCCGTTGCGGCGGGACATCCGCGAATTTGACCTTGAAATCCCGCAATACGTCGATGACGCACTGCAAACGCGCGGCACCTGGAAGCACTACTACGAGGAAGTCGAAGAGCAGGTTGCTTCTTGCCAAGTTTTTGGCGAATTCCGAATCTTGGAAACCGAGCTTTCGGATTATTTGGCGGTCAGTCGGACCGTGGCGCGCGATGTTCTGTCGCGCTTGCAAGAACGAGGTCTGATCCGAAAGGATGCCAGCTCTCACTGGATAGCTGGGCCCCTGACGGCCCGCACCCTGCGCGAGAAGTCCGAGTTGCGTGCGATTGTTGAGCCCGCCGCCCTTCGGCTGGCAGCCCCTCATATTCAGTACAGCCAGATGGAAGAGATCCGTGACCGAATCGGTGCAGACCCAACCCTGAAGCCCGAGCGACTGGAAGATGCATTGATGAAGCATTGTATTGCGCAGGCACCGAACACATCGCTGGTCACGATGATCCAAAACAACCAGATGCTTTTGAAGTCAGTCAACCGGGCCCTGACCGGCTTGGGCCTGCCCGAGGACGAGATCGCCTTGGATCAATACCGCACGCTTTTTGATCTGATTGTGCGGCATCCGATTGATTCTGCAGCCGAATACTTGCGCGATCACCTTCACATCATGGCCAGCAAGAACTTGGCCCGCATGAAGATCGTGGCTGTGATCAGCGAAGCCGTCGGATTTGCGCCATATTTAATTCCTCAATAAAATGAATATTGTGTCCAATAGTCATTTATTAATGGACCTTGTAGGTATTTATAAGCACATATTTCGTCATTTACCTCAGAATATTGCGCATAAAGACAGCTATTGAAGAACGAATGTTTAATTGACACGAGGCTAAAATCGTTATGTTATACGAAGTACGGTTTGCGGAGACGATCAGGGCGTTGGACAAAATGCTCGGCGCTTTCGCGATGGCAAGGAACAGGGGGCGGGCGGCAAGGTAATTGCGCGGCACCGCGACGGAGCGAATGGCAACTGAAACGACAATTTTCCGGATCGACGGCGTGTCGAAAAGCTATGCTGGTGTCACCGCGCTTGATGGCGTGACACTTCAAGCGGGCGTGAACGAGTATGTGTCGCTCCTTGGGCCGTCAGGTTCAGGCAAGACGACATTGCTTCGTGTGATCGCAGGGTTCGAAGTGCCGGATGCCGGGCGCGTTTACTTTCAGGGGCGCGACATCACCGGACTGCCAGCGCATGAGCGTGGCATCGGATTTGTCTTTCAGAACTTCGCCTTGTTTCCGCATCTGACAGTCAAGCAGAACGTGGCCTTCGGGTTGGCCAACGGTGCCGCCGTGGTGTCGGCTTCCGAGATTGATGCGCGCAGCAAGGCCGTGATTGATATGGTCGGCTTGTCCGGCCTGGAAGATCGCGGCGTTGATCAGATTTCGGGCGGCCAGCGTCAGCGCGTGGCCTTGGCGCGCACGCTGGTGATGCAGCCCAAATTGGTTTTGTTGGACGAACCGCTGGGGGCGCTTGATGCCAACCTGCGGGGCCGGATGCGCAACGAGTTGCGCGCCATCCGCGAGCGTATGGGTGTCACCTTCCTGCATGTCACCGGCAGCGAAACCGAAGCTTTGGCGATGGGTGACCGGGTTGTTGTTTTGGACAGCGGACGGATCATTCAGGCTGGCACGCCGGATGACGTCTATTCCAGCCCGGCCAGCCCGGCAGTCGCGCATTTCCTGAACCGGTTCAACCTGTTTGATGGCACTTTCGCAGATGGCCATTTCACTGGACCTTTTGGAACGGTTTCGGCGCCGCGCGCTTCGCGGGCAAGTCAGGATGTCTATGCCATCCGTTATGATCGGTTGCAGGTGCGGCCCTTGTCCGCCTCGGTCTCGGGTCCTGTCCTGAAGGCGACTTACATCGCGAGCGAATATCTGGGGTCTTCGGTTATGAACTTCTTTGAAACGTCCGATGGCAAGGTTGTCGAGGTGGAACACCACCTCAGCCTCGGTGCGCCCGAAACCTACGAGCCGCGGCAGGACTATCTGCTGACCTGGAACCCAGAGCAGGCCATCGTTTTTGGCCGGGAGGCGAACTGATGACCGACGCAACGATCCCTTCCAAGCGGCGCCTTGGGTCCAGCTGGCTTATCCTTCCGGGTGTTGTCTGGATGGCGCTCTTCATGATCGTTCCGATCATGATGATCTGTTATGTTTCCTTCTGGACGCAAAGCACGTTCAACATCTCTTCCACGCCGACTCTGGCAAGCTGGAAGCAGTTTTTCGCGTCTGACACCTACACGGGTGCGCTGTGGACCACGATCCGCATCTGGCTGCTCGTTCTGGCCACCACCTTTATCATTGGCTATCCGACAGCGCTGTTCGTTGGGCTGTTCGTCAAGTCGAAGACCCTGTCAACGGTGCTGTTGGTCGTATGTGTCATCCCGTTCTGGACGTCGTTTCTGATCCGCGTTCTGGCTTGGCGGCCAATGCTGGGCAAAGAGGGGGTGATCAACATCATCCTGCTCAAGCTGCACATCATCAGTCAGCCGATCGAGGTGCTGCTGTTCACCGAACTGTCGGTCATCATCGGGATGACCCAGATCTACTGTGTGTTCATGGTGGGCCCGATTGCCTTTATGCTGGGCCGCATTGACCGCAATATCATAGAAGCCGCCCGCGATCTGGGTGCGGGATTTGGCCGGATTTTCTGGAAGATCATCTTCCCGCTTAGCCTGCCTGGCGTCGTCGTAGGTGCGATCTTTGTCAGCGTGATGGTTTTGGGTGAATTTGCAACCTCCGGCGCCCTGTCTGGCCGCAAGGTGAACCTTCTGGGCAATATCATCGTGACACAGGTCGGTTCATTGAAATGGGCAATGGCCTCAGTCACCGGGGTCATACTGACGGTGGTCATGGGGATAGTGATCGCCGCATTCCTGCGGATTGTTGACCTGAAGCAGGAGTTGTAACCGATGGAATCTCGCATTCTCAAACCGATGCTTGCGGTCTATGTCGGGGCGTTCATCCTGTTCCTTTACGGCCCCTTCTTCGTGCTGACGATCCTTTCGTTTCAGCAGGGGCCAGATGGCGGGCCGCAGTTCCCGATCATCGAATGGTCGCTGTATTGGTACAAACAGATCTTCGGGCTGACCCCGCCATCCCGCGTGGCCCCGCTGCCAGTGGGCGAAGCGTTGGTGCGGTCCCTTGTCCTTGCTT
>JBIHZO010000437.1:0-3274 GCA_044231405.1 Cypionkella sp.
TTCCACTGGAAGGGCGTCCGGGCGCGTCTCACCCAAAGAAATCCCACAGCAGTTTCAGGTTCAAGGCCACGATCACCACCGCAATCAGCACCGACAGCGCGGTCAGCCAAAGGGGGGCTGCCATCGGCCCCATCTTGGCGCGGTCGGCGGTGAACATCACCAAGGGCACCACCGCAAAGGACAGTTGCAGTGACAGCACCACTTGGGTCAGGATCAGCAATTCGCTGGTGCCCGCTGATCCGTAATAGAGCGTGACCCCCGCTGCTGGAATGATCGCGATGCCGCGGGTGATCAGCCGGCGCAACCACGGCGCAAGGCGGATTTGCAGGAACCCCTCCATCACCGCCTGTCCTGCCAAAGTTGCGGTCACGGTGGAATTCAGACCGCAGGCCAGCAGCGCTACAGCAAACAGCATCGGGGCAAACCCTGCGCCCAAAATAGGGCCCAGCAGTTGATGCGCATCGCCCAGTTCCGCCACTTCGTTCCGCCCGGTCACATAAAAAGTGGCGGCGGCCAGGATCAGGATCGAAGCATTGATCATCAGCGCCATCATCAGCGCCACGGTGCTGTCGATGGTGGCGTATTTCAGCGCCTGACGCTTTTCGGGCAGGCTGTTGCCATAGTCCCGCGTTTGCACGATTGCAGAGTGCAGGTAAAGGTTGTGCGGCATCACCGTGGCTCCCAGAATGCCCAAGGCCAGATAGAGCATGTCTGGATTGCGAATGATCTCGACCGTCGGCGCAAAGCCGCGGATGACATCGCCCCAGTTCGGATCGGCCAGCGCAATCATAAGGCCAAAGCAAACCACAATCACGCCCAGAAGGGTGATCACAAAGGCCTCCAGCCAACGGAAGCCCTTTTTCTGCAGGTACAGGATCAGGAAAACATCCAGTGCCGTGATGATCACGCCCAATTCCAGCGGGATGCCGAACAGCAGGTTCAAGCCAATGGCGGTGCCGATCACTTCGGCCACATCGGTGGCGATGATGGCGATTTCGGCCGCCAGCCACAGCGGGATAGAGATGTAACGCGGGTAGGCGTCGCGGCAGGCCTGCGCCAGATCGCGCCCCGAAGCGATGGCAAGGCGGGCGCACAAGGCTTGTAAAACAATCGCCATAATGTTGGAAACAAGCGCAACAAAAAGCAATGTGTAGCCGAATTTGGACCCACCCGCCAGGCTTGTGGCCCAATTGCCAGGGTCCATATAGCCCACGGCCACCATGTAGCCCGGCCCGACAAAGGCCAGAAACCGCCGCCACGAGCCGGTGGGCAGCTTGACGCTGCGGTTGACGTCCGACAGCGCAGCCTCGCCCCGGTCATTGCGCCACTCGCGGCCGTGCAGGGTGAAGGTGCCGTTGGGGGTGGGGCGGGACATGGCAACTTTCTGAAAATGCGACTTATTCGCAATTTAGGTGTCTGGCCCCTCCTGTCAAGGGATGTCTGGGGCGCAAAGAGGGGGTTTCACACCCCCGGCCCGCATTGCGAAGGGCAATGCAGGCCCCCCCCGTGGGATATTTTCGCCAAGATGAACGCAAATTTCAATCAAACTGTCCGCAACCGTCCCGGCCCGCCCCCTGCAAATCACCTCTCGCCCCTGTGGCGTGCATTGCCTATAAAGCGGGGCGACAGGATAGGAGATTGCCATGGCCGCCGAATTGTCCCCCATCGACAAAGCCAAATTCGTGGCCGCCAAGCGTGCGGTCAGTTTCGTGGAAAACGGGATGAAGGTGGGCCTGGGCACCGGGTCCACTGCCGCCTGGATGGTGCGTTGCCTGGGAGAGCGGGTGCGCGATGAAGGGTTGAAGATCGTCGGCGTGCCGACCAGCACGCGCACGGCAGAACTGGCCCGGCAGGTTGGCATCCATGTCACCTCACTGGACGAGGCGAAGTGGCTCGATGTGACCATCGACGGTGCCGATGAATTTGACCAGCAACTGGCGCTGATCAAAGGCGGCGGGGCGGCTTTGTTGCAGGAAAAGATCGTGGCGACGGCGTCTGACCTGATGATCGTAATCGCGGATGCGGCCAAGGAAGTGCAACAACTGGGCGCATTTCCCCTGCCGATCGAGGTGATCCCCTTCGGCTGGCAGACCACCAAGGCTTTGGTCGAGGAAATGCTGGTGTCGATGGACGTGCTGGCCCGCGATGTGACGCTGCGGATGAACGGCGAGCGGCCTTTGGTGACGGATGAGAGCAACTATATCCTTGATCTGCATCTGAAACGCATCGGCAATCCGCGCCAGCTGGCGCTGGTGTTGAACCAGATCCCGGGCGTGGTGGAGAACGGGCTGTTCATCGACATCTGCGACATTGTGGTGATTGGCCATGGTGATGGGCGGGTGACGGTACGAGATATCAACGCGGGGTCGGAAACCGATGATCGCATCCTGTTTGCGCCGACCGACAATATCTTTGTCGATATGGGCGAATGAGCCAAAGCTTTGGGGAACGCCATGACGTTTGACTATGACCTGTTCGTCATCGGGGGCGGCTCTGGCGGGGTGAGGGCGGCGCGGATTGCGGCGGCGGAGGGCGGCGCGCGGGTTGGCTTGGCCGAGGAAAGCCGGATGGGCGGCACCTGTGTCATCCGCGGTTGCGTGCCGAAAAAGCTGATGGTCTTTGCATCGGAATTCCCCGATGCGGTGGCCGATGCGCGGGCCTATGGCTGGGATGTGTCCGCTGGCGCGTTTGACTGGCCACAGTTTCGCGGCACCCTTGAGGCAGAGCTGACGCGGCTTGAGGGGGCCTATCGCAGCACATTGAAAAACGCGGGCGTGGTGGTGCATGATGCCCGCGCGGTGGTCGTCGATCCGCATCGGGTGCGGCTGTCCAGTGGTGAGGAGTTCAGCACCAAGCACATTCTGATCGCCACCGGCGGGCGGCCGTTTGTGCCCGAAATTCCGGGGGCCGATCTGGCGGTGACGTCGAATGAGATGTTCCATTTGCCTGCGCTGCCAAAGCGGGCGCTGGTGGTGGGCGGTGGTTACATCGCCAGCGAGTTCGCTTGCATCCTGCATGGCCTGGGCGTGAAGACGACGCAGTATTATCGTGGGGCGCAAATCCTGCGCGGCTTTGATGATGAGGCGCGCGGCCATGTCGCCAACGCCATGCAGGCGCGCGGCATTGCCATTCACTGCGGCACTGATGTGATGCGGCTGGAAAAGACCGCAGGCGGTATCTGCGCGGTGGCGACCGATGGCACCGAGGCGGAATTTGATCTGGTGCTGTATGCCACCGGGCGGCTGCCGAACTCGGAAGGCTTGGGGTTGCAGGC
>JBIHZO010000438.1:0-3271 GCA_044231405.1 Cypionkella sp.
CACCGACACAAACAGAAAGGCCAGCACCGAAGGCACCGCGATCAAGACCCCAAACCCTGCCGCCGTGGCCACGGCGCGGTGGATCGGCACGTTGTAAAGGCTCATCAACGGCACTCCGAAGGTGCCGCCGCCAATGCCCATCATCGCCGAAAAGAACGCCATCAAGCTGGCCATCACTCCGCGCAACGGTTGGCCCGGCAATGCAGCACCCAGCCGCCAATCGGCGCGGCCAAAGGCCAGATAGAGGCCCGCAAGGCCCGCAAGCACGCCGAACACCACTTGCAGCACCGTGGATTTCACTTGCGCCGCAACCAGCGTTCCCGCCAGCGCGCCCAAGACGATAAACGGCGCCCAGTCGCGCAGCATCTGCCAATCCACCGCACCACGCTTGTGATGTGACGCCACAGACCGCGGCGACGTCACCACGATGGTCGCCAAAGATGTGGCCACGCAGATCTGCAACAATTGCTCAGAGCTGTAGCCCAGACTGCTGAACGCGTAGAAGAACGCAGGCACCAGCACAATGCCCCCCCCCACCCCCAACAGCCCGGCGACAACACCCGCCACGGCCCCAATGGCCACCAAAAGCGCCGCCATGGTCAAAAGCTGATAAAGGTCTGGCATCGGCATCCTCCGGAAGTTGGTCACAGCCTAGCCCGCGCATCCGACAGTGCCAATCCGCAAACGCGACGGCCCGGGCACATTTGGAACATCAAACGAATTCAGACAGTTTGCCTGAAATGCACTGTCAATCTGTTCCCGATATCCCGCGGGGTGAAACGGGCCCTGACCGCCCTGCAGTGGAAGCCGGTCAGCGGTGAACGCACAATCCGCAAGAAGCGGTCCGGGGAGCCTTTGCCGCCCGGACCTCAAAGCCAAGCCCATCTTGCGACCCCCTCCCAAAAAGCTTACCGTTGCATACACCATTCCCCGAAAGGCCTTTCCCCATGGCAAAATCCATTGCCCGTCCTGCGCTTGTGCTGGGGCTGATGTCCTGCATCGGCCCTTTCGCCATCGACATGTACCTGCCCGCCATGCCCGCCATCGGCATCGATCTGGGGACCAGCGTGCAGGCGATGCAGGGCAGCATCACCGCGTATTTTCTGGCCTTTGGCTTGGCGCAACTGCTTTATGGCCCATGGTCCGACCAATCGGGGCGCAAGCCACCGCTTTATGCCGGGATTGCGGTGTTTTGCATCGGGTCACTGATCTGTGCCATGGCCCCCACCGCCACGATGCTGCTGATCGGCCGTGCCGTTCAGGGCTTTGGCGGCGCGGCGCTGATGGTGGTGCCGCGTGCGATTGTGCGCGACATGACCACGGGCAACGATGCCACACGCCTGATGGCCGCCATCATGCTGGTGTTTTCGGTCTCTCCCATGTTGGCCCCTTTGGCGGGCTCGGCCTTGCTGGCCTACACCGGCTGGCGGGCGATTTTCTACGCCTTGCTGATTGCCGCGGCCCTGAGCCTGATCGTGCTGACCTTCGCACAACCTGAAACCTTGCCCCGCGACCAGCGTCAGCGCTTTGATCTGGGCGAAACTCTGCGCGGGGCGCAGAGGTTGATGACAGACCGCGCGTTCCTGTCGCTGACGTTCATGGGCGCGTTCGGGATGGCAAGCTTCTTTGTCTTTCTGGCGTCGGCGGCCTTTGTTTACACCGAACACTTCGGCCTGACCCCGACGCAATTCTCGCTGGCCTTCGCTGCCAATGCCGTGTCCTTCATTGGGGCGTCGCAACTCGCAGGCCCCTTGGGCGCGCGGCTGGGGGCGATCCGGCTGATGCGGCGCGCGACGATGGGCTTTGCCGGCTGCGCCTGCGCGCTGTTCGCGCTGGCCTTGATGGGGCAAGCGAACCTGTGGGTTTGCATCATAGGCCTTGGCTTGGGCAATGCCTGCCTTGGGCTGGTGATCCCCACAGCGATGGTGATGGCGCTGGATGATCACGGCGATATCGCCGGGCTGGCCTCTTCCCTTGGCGGCACGCTGCAGATGATGACGGGCGGAGTGATCGTGGCGTTGATGGGGCCGTTTTTCACGTCAAGCCCGGTGCCGATGATTGGCGTCATTGCGTTGTGCGCGCTGACCGCTTTTGCGCTGTCCCGGCTGACCGTCAAGCCTCAGGCCGCAAGCGCCTGAACTTCGGCCAGCGCCGCATCCAGCACTTCAAGCCCCGCGCCGGGGAGGTTGGCGCGTTCCGACAGGATGCGCCGCCAGCCGCGCGCGCCGGGCCGCCCGGTGAAGGTGCCCAGCATATGCCGGGTGATCTGATGCAACCGACCGCCATTGGCGATGTGTTCGGCCATATAGGGCCGCATGGCGTTGACTGCCGCAAAAGCATCCAACCCGGGCGCGTCCCCCCACAGCCCATCCGCCCCCACAAGAACCGAGGCCGGATCATGATAGGCCGCGCGGCCAATCATCACGCCATCAAGACCCTGATCCAGCAGGGATCTGGCCTGAGCCAACGAGGTCACACCGCCATTGAGGCAAATTGTCAGTTGTGGAAACGCGGCCTTCATCCGTAATACCAGACTGTAATCCAGCGGCGGTATCTCGCGGTTTTCCTTGGGCGACAGCCCCTGCAGCCAGGCCTTGCGGGCGTGGATGATGAAATGCGTCACCCCTGCCGCCGACACCTTTTGCAGGAAATCGGGCAGCACCACTTCGGGGTCCTGATCATCGACGCCGATGCGGCATTTCACCGTCACCGGCACGCCAGACTCGGCAATCATTGCCGACACACAATCGGCGACCAGCGCCGGACGCTCCATCAGCACGGCGCCGAAACAACCTGATTGCACCCGGTCCGACGGGCAGCCGACGTTCAGGTTGATCTCGTCATAGCCCCAATCGCGCGCGATCCGGGTGGCCTGCGCCAGTTCGGACGGCACCGAACCGCCCAACTGCAACGCCAGAGGACGCTCAACCGCGCTGAAATCCAGCAACCGTGCTTTCGGCCCATGCAAGATCGCCTGCGCCGTCACCATTTCCGTATACCGCATCGCGCGCCGGGTCATCATGCGGTGAAAAACCCGGCAGTGCCGATCGGTCCAATCCATCATCGGCGCAACCGAAAGGCGGTGGGCCGATGAAAGCGGGTTCTGTGTTTGTCTGTTCAACATATCCCCGACCCCCGTTTGCCGACCCCATGCGCTGCAGACGGGGCCTACTGCAAAACTGCCAGATCGTCCAGAATGTGCATCAGTTTCCCGGACAGCACCTGCAAACGTCATGCTGGCAAAGCCCCAACAGGCGGCACTGGTCAGCCA
>JBIHZO010000439.1:0-3270 GCA_044231405.1 Cypionkella sp.
TTTGGCCAGCTTTCAAAGCCGGCTCGCTTGGCGCGACCATTTCATGCAAAAGCTGGAAGATCAGCCTTCCATTGAAACCCGTTGTCTGCAACGGGCCGCGGAAACGTTGCGGCCTCGGGAAAGCGATGCGTCGCGGTTGGCGGCTTGGGAAGTCGGCGACACCGGGCTGCCGTTTCTGGACGCCTGCCTGCGCTATCTGGCGGCGACGGGCTGGCTGAACTTTCGGATGCGGTCGATGGTGATGGCCTGTGCGTCTTATCATCTTTGGCTGGATTGGCGCGACACCGGGGCGATCCTTGCGCGCAGGTTCACAGATTACGAGCCGGGGATACATTGGCCGCAGGTGCAGATGCAGTCGGGGGTGACGGGGATGAACACGCCGCGCATTTACAACCCGGTCAAGCAGGGCTGGGATCAGGACCCGACCGGCGTTTTCACCCGCCGCTGGCTGCCGGAACTGGCCGCTGTGCCGGACGCCTATCTGCAAGAGCCGTGGAAATGGACCGGCGCCGGGTCGATCCTTGGGCGGCGTTATCCAGAGCCATTGGTCGATGTGGCCACAGCCCAACGCGCCGCACGAGATGCGGTCTGGGGGCTGCGTCGCAAGCCTGCTGCCCGGGCCGAGGTGGTCGAAATCGTCGAACGTCACGCCTCGCGCAGCCCGGTGCGGCGCGGGGCGGCGCCTGCGTTTGGTCAATTGAGCCTCGATCTGTAATGGCCAAGATGAAACGCAAAGGCGATTTGCCGGTGAAAACCTGTGTCACCTGCGGCCGGCCCATGGTCTGGCGCAAAGCATGGGAAAAGGTCTGGGACGAGGTGAAATACTGTTCCGAGCGGTGTCGGCGGCAAAAGGGCGGCAGTGCAGCCCTCCAAGCCGATCAGTCTGCGCCCACAATGCGCGCCAACTTGCCCAAAGTCTGAAGTCCCAGGGTCTGCGCCCCGAAACTCATGGCCTGGGTGTACTCTTCCACCGTCGCCAACGTCATGCAGAGCGTGATCTTCGTCTGCCCGCCCAGATCTTCAAAGTCGATCCTTGCCTCGGCATGCCTTGGGCCGTTTTCGCCCTTGAGCAGCAGGTAGTCGATGCGGGTCTGCGGCTGGATCAGGGTGTAGACGTGGTGATTTGGGAACACCGTGCCATCCGGGCCGATCATGTCGAACACCCATTCACCGCCCGTCCGCAGGTCGATCCGGGCGGTGCGGCAACTGTAGCCATCCGGTCCCCACCATTTGGGCAGCGACACAGGGTTGACCCAAGCCCCCCAGACCGTCGCAAGCGGGGCGGCGATCACCCGCTTTATCGTCATCGTGCGATCCCGGGTCATTTCAAGCCTTGCGCATAGGCTTCCAACTGATCCACCACCGTGCCCCAGCCATCGTAAAACCCCATGTCGGCATGGGTCTTTGCCGCTTCCGCGCTGCGGTGGCGGGCGGTGGCAGTGTAGCGGGTGCGGCCATTGCCGATGTCTTCGAAGGTCAGGATCGCCGTCATGAAGGGTTCGGGATTGGGCTTCCAGCCTTCGGTGTAAGTGTCGGTGAAGACCAGCTTTTCATTCGGGATCACCTCCAGATACACGCCATTGTTTTGCATCTCGTTGCCATCGACATTGAAGGTGGTGTTGCATTTCCCGCCGGGGCGCAGGTCCAATTCGCAGGCCGTGACCTTGTGCGGTTTGGGCACGAACCAATGGACCAGATGCTCGGGCGTGGTCCAGCATCTGTAAAGAATTTCCCGCGGAGCATTGATGTCGCGGGTCAAAACGAGGTCGAGAGCCGGGTCAAGTGTCATCTATTTCTCCTGCAGCAAGGCGGCAACATAGGCTTCCAACCGATCCGTTCGCGCCTCCCATTGCGCGCGCTGCTGGACCAGCCAGTCGGTGGTGGCGGTCAGGGTTTCCGGGCGCGAACGGCACATGCGGGTACGCCCGGTCTTGGTGGTGACGATCAGTTCAGCCGCTTCCAGCACCGCCAGATGGCGCATCACCGTTGGCAAGGCGAGGCCCGTGGGCCGCGCCAGATCAGACGCGGCCACCGCCCCCGCCCCGATCTGAGCCAGCATTGCACGGCGGGTCGGATCGGACAGCGCCTGAAAGATCAGCGACAGGTTGGGATCATGTTTAGCCATGTCACTCAGTAACACAACCTCAGGGCTTTGGGTAGCCAAAACTTAGCCGCACCACTAAGTGTGATCTTCGCCCAATGCCGAAAACTGTATTCGCCCGCGCAAGACAATGGCGTGGCCAGTTTTGTTGCCCCGCGCCCGGTTTCCCCCTATCTGTGTGCCATCGCATACCAGCATCGGAGCCACCCTATGACCCGCACCCTTCGCCATGGCCTTCAGGTGGACGTCGCCCTTGCCAGCTTCATCGACACCCAGGCATTGCCTGGCACTGGGATCGACCCTGAAGCCTATTGGGCAGGGTTTGCAGCACTCATCGCCGATCTGGCCCCCAAAAACCGCGCCCTACTGGCCAAGCGCTGCGACCTGCAATCACGGATCGACGCATGGCACATTGCCCATCGGCGCGGCCCGCACGACCACCAGGCCTATCGCGCGTTTCTGGAGGAGATCGGCTATCTGCTGCCCGAAGGCCCGGATTTCAAGATCGACACAGCGGGCGTTGACCCCGAAATTGCCCTTGTCCCCGGCCCGCAACTGGTCGTGCCTGTCACCAACGCCCGTTACGCCCTGAACGCCGCCAATGCGCGTTGGGGCAGCCTTTATGACACGCTGTATGGCACCGATGCGATGGGCTCTGCGCCTCCGGCAGGTGGCTACGAACGCGGTCGCGGTGCGCGCGTGGTCGCCCGCGCCCGGGTGTTTCTGGACGAAGCGTTTCCCATTGCCGGTGCCAGCCACGCCGATGCGCGGCGCTATGTTGTCAAAGATGGGGCACTGCTGGTCGATGATCTGCCGCTGATCACGCCTGCGAAATTCGTGGGCTATCGCGGCAATCCCAAGGCCCCGGACGCGGTTTTGCTGCGCAACAACGGGCTGCATGTGGAACTGGTGTTCGATCGTGCGCATTTCATCGGCGGGCGGGATCAGGCGCTTCTGGCCGATGTGGTGTTGGAAAGCGCGATGTCTGCGATCATGGACTGCGAGGATTCGGTGGCCTGCGTCGATGCCGCCGACAAGATCGGAGCCTATGCCAATTGGCTGGGACTGATGAAGGGCGATCTGAGTGCTGCGATGGACAAGGGCGGCAAGACAGTGACGCGCCGACTGAACGCCGACCAAGTCTACACAGCGCCAGACGGCGGCGAATT
>JBIHZO010000080.1:0-10731 GCA_044231405.1 Cypionkella sp.
ACAAGATGTTTGAATTCGGCGCGGGCGGCGGAGAAAAGTTCCTCCATCACTTTGACATAGGGATCCATCGATCCGCCAATATCGATAAATATCAATACCTTGACCGCATTGCGGCGTTCGGGCCGTGTCTGCACATTCAGCCAGCCCTGTTCGGCGGTGGCGCGGATGGTGCCGTCCATGTCCAATTCATCCGCCGCCCCGTCGCGCGCCCACTTGCGCAGGCGGCGGAGCGCGATCTTGATGTTGCGGGTGCCCAGTTCGGCGCGGTCGTCCAGATTGCGAAACTCGCGCTTGTCCCAGACCTTGACCGCGCGTTGATGGCGGCTTTGATCCTGCCCGATCCGCACGCCTTCGGGGTTGTAACCATAGGCACCAAAGGGCGAGGTTCCGGCGGTGCCGATCCATTTGTTGCCACCCTGATGGCGGTCTTTCTGCTCGGCCAGCCGCTGCTTCAGGGTTTCCATCAGCTTGTCAAACCCACCAAGGGCCTCGATTGCCGCGCGTTCTTCTGCCGTCAGATTGCCTTCGGCCAGCTTTTCCAGCCAGCCGGGCGACAAGTCCACCGCCTGCAGCACCTGCTCGGGCGTGATCGACTCAAGCCCCTGAAAAGAGGCGGCAAAAGCGCGATCGAACCGATCCAGATGACGTTCGTCCTTCACCATCACGGTGCGGGCCAGATAGTAGAATCCGGTCACGTCATAGGTGACAAGTCCTGCGGCCAAGCCTTCCAGAAATCCCAGATATTCGCGCAAGGATACCGGGATTCCTTCGGACCGCAGGGTCAGAAAGAACGGCCGGAACATGGGCTTAAAGCACGCGCTGCAAGAAGATGGTTACAAACAGTCCAATCACGCCGCATAAAATGCCAAGCCCCGCCGCGTATTGCAGCATATCGGGCAGCCGCCCGCCGCGAACTTTGGCCAGAATTGCGCCAAACGCTGACCCGAAAACCAATCCACCGATGACGATCATAAGCTTGCCCCTTTGCCCGACGGGCCGGGACAAGCCCTCACCCGATGTTATCCGCGCCGCCCGCGATTGCCCAAAGCGGCAATTTCCGACATTCGCGCGCGCACTTGATGTTCCGCGCCAAAGCCATAGCGCGCCCAACCCAGACTGTCGAGACGCAGCGCCTGCGCTTGTGACGCCTGCCCCTGATTCTCCAACGCCTCGGCCTTGATCAGCATCAGCGTTGCCAGCAGGGCGGCATTTTCCGCGCGTTTCACCACCGGAATCGCCCTGTCGGCAAACTGGATCGCCTGATCGGGCTGGCCGGACGACAGCGCAATCGCGGCCAGTTGCATATCGACATGGGCGGCATGGACGCCAGCCCCCGCGATGCCGCGATAGATGCGGCCAGCCTCGGCAAAGTTCTGCACCGCCCCCGCCGGATCATGCACCGTCAGCGCCCGACCCTTGGCGTAATAACTGAAAGCCAGACGGCCATCGCGCCAGCCTTGCGCCATCGCGATCGACAGCATTCGGTCGGCGGAAGATTTCCGCGCGCCCACCGAAGACCGTGGCCCGAACGCACCCTCAACCGCCGCCACCCAAGACCGCGGCGCAATCCGATGGCCTTCGCCGCCCCGGCCTTCGCCCGCCGGGTTCAGCCGCGCCAGAAGGGCGGGCAGATGCTTGGCGGCTTCGGCCTCATTCATGCCGTTGCGCAGTTCGGGTGCGTAATGCAGTCGCAGGATCAGCATGTCGAACCCGGTCAGCACGGTGTTGAAGTTGTCGTCGTTGAAAACAGAATCGGGCAGATGGTAAAGGTCGTTCAGCGGCCCCATCGCCTGCGCCAATTCCTCATGCAGGCAGTCGCGCACTTCTTGCGGGCTGGTGTCGGACGGGATGAAGATCGCCACATGGTCACGCACGGCCAAGGTGGTCCAATCCACATCGCCGCTGTTGCGCTTGGATTTGTACTCGGCAAAGGACTGCACGCGCGGCACCACGAAACAGGCGGCCATCGGCACCACGCGCTGCATCTGGGCGCGGGTCTGGAATTCAATGGTGATCGACGGGTTTTCCCCCGCCGCCACCGGGCGGATATCTATGCCAGCCTCGTTGCGGAAGCGGTTGATCAGGCGCGACAATTCGGCAGAAGCCGTGCCGGGCACATCGCCCGTCAACGCGACCGTGATCGGTCCGTCAAAGCGCGAGAAGGACGGCAAGGCCCGACCACTTTCCATGCGAAACTCAAGATCAAGAAAGTCGCGGGCAATGTCACGGTTGGACCGTGCCGCTGTCACCCCGGCAGAGCCACCAAACGCCTGCATCGCAGGCAGCGCGACCCCTTGGGCCCCATCAGTGGCGTAGCTTTTCGTCACCTCGGCTTGCGGCGCAGGCATACAGGCGGTCACAAGGAAAAAGGCAATCAATGGAATTCGGCGCATGGCTTGGCAGCTCACAGTCACAGGGTGCAGGGGGTGGGAGCCCCCGTTGAGTTGGCGAAGCACGAAAGTGTGCGCGCTTTGACCGGATCAGAACCTCAACAGCAGATGCCCCCGCACCCACCATCAAAGCGATCTCTGACCCGGCCAAACCCCGGTTTACATCCGTACCAGCAGCCAAGGACGCCAGTGTCACACCCCGGAGCAGACCGGGGGCAACACTGGGCCGCAGGGCCCGATTGCGGAAGCAAAGCGCGCGTCCCACCGCGCCTCTGCCGCCTGTCGCAAACCGCGCGTTGAAACCGGGCCGCCTCATGCTGCAGCGCACAAGGCTGGTGTCCCGCCCCAGATGCAGGGCCGTCCGGCGGCAGAACGCCGGGACCGCTGCGCCACCGCCCCGCAAAACCACCCCGGCAGGGGCAGCATTTGCAGGATGCGATGTCTGGTGATTCACCATCTTAACCCAATCCAACCTTTGGCTCACTCCAAGGGCGAGACAACAGGGGAGCAGTGTCAGTTTAGCGGCGCATCTGTGTCAATCTTTGGAATTTTGCGACCAATGGCTGAATCTACCCATGGATGGTTTCCAAGCTGGGGACGCCAGATTTTCCCCAGGGCGATCACGCAATATGTCAATGTGTAACGAGAATTTGGTTTTTCGTGATTACATTGTGGCAAGACTGTGGCCAAACCTAGGCAAAGACGCCCGATTCGGGAAAAATGGGCAACAGTCCTGCCACCGCGTTAACGTTGTCCCCGCGACATGAACGCCAGCCGTTCGAACAGTTGCACGTCCTGTTCGTTTTTGAGCAACGCCCCATGCAACCGCGGCAAAGCGTGTTTCGCATCGCGCCGCAAATCCTCGGGCGTCAGATCTTCGGCCAAAAGGAGCTTCAGCCAATCCAGCACTTCAGAGGTCGATGGCTTTTTCTTCAGCCCGGGCATGTCGCGGATCTCGAAAAACTGGGTCAAGGCCGTCGTCAACAGCGCCGGTTTGATCGCCGGGAAATGCACGCGCACAATCGCGGCCAGAGTGTCGGCATCCGGGAAGCGGATGTAATGGAAAAAGCAGCGCCGCAAAAACGCGTCCGGCAGCTCTTTTTCGTTGTTCGAGGTGATGATCACAACGGGGCGATGCACCGCCCGCACCGTCTCGCCCGTTTCGTAGACGTGGAACTCCATCCGGTCCAGTTCCTGCAACAGATCGTTGGGGAATTCGATGTCGGCCTTGTCGATCTCATCGATCAGCAGGACCACGCGGGCGGGGGCAGTGAAGGCCTGCCACAGTTTGCCCTGGCGAATGTAATTGCGCACCTCATGCACGCGGGCCTCGCCCAACTGGCTGTCGCGCAGGCGACTGACGGCGTCGTATTCGTAAAGGCCTTGCTGCGCCTTGGTTGTGGATTTCACATGCCATTCAATCAACGGCATATCCAAGGCCTGCGCCACCTGCCGTGCCAATTCGGTCTTGCCGGTCCCCGGTTCGCCTTTCACCAGCAAGGGCCGCTGCAACGTAACGGCAGCATTCACCGCCACTCGCAGGTCATCAGCCACGATATAGGCATCGGTAGAGGCAAATTTCATAGGGTTTCCAAGGTGCTGGGGCAGGGGTGGCCCTCAACCTAGCGCCCTCAGGAATTTGTCGCAACCGCTAGTGACAAGCCCGCGCGATTCCGTTAGATGCACGCCCAAGCATGAGCGCCTCGGCACAAGCCCAGCTGGCAGCGCATCTTGGGAACATGGAGAACGCTGCAATGAAAGCCGAAACCTTCCTGCCAGACGATTACCGTCCTGCCGAGGGCGAGCCTTTCATGAATGATCGGCAGCTGGAATATTTCCGCCGCAAGCTGGTCATCTGGAAGCAAGAACTACAAAGCCAGTCGGCCGAAACCATCGACAACCTGCAGGACTCGGGCCGCAACGTGCCGGACATCGCCGATCGCGCGTCTGAAGAAACCGACCGCGCGCTGGAACTGCGCACGCGCGACCGTCAGCGCAAACTGGTGTCCAAGATCGACGCTGCCCTGCGCCGGATTGAAAGCAATGAGTTTGGTTACTGCGAAATGACCGGAGAGCCGATCAGCCTGAAACGTCTTGACGCCCGTCCGATTGCGACCATGACGCTGGAAGCGCAGGAAAAACACGAACGCCGCGAGAAGGTTCACCGCGACGACTGACCGTCTTGCAGGGCGACGCGGGATCAGACTAACTGACGCCGGGCCAAGGGTCCGGCGTTTTGCGTGTGGGGGTGGCATGGGCGTGGATGGGGCAGAGATCACGGTGCTGGGTGCGGGCGTGGCAGGCTTGGCCGTTGCGCGGGCTTTGGCCTTGCAGGGTGCTGCGGTGACGGTGCTGGAGCAGGCCGATGCCATCCGCGAGGTCGGGGCTGGGCTGCAAATATCGCCCAATGGGGCCGCAGTGCTGCGGACGCTGGGGCTGGGTGACGCGCTGACGGCGGCCTCGACCCGGGCCGCTGCGGTGGAACTGCGCGATGGCCGCGATGGTGATCTGGTGTTGCGGCTGGACCTGGCGCGGTTGCGACCCCAGCAAGGCTATCACTTTGTTCACCGCGCCGATCTGATCGACCTTCTGGCCAAAGCCGCGCGGGATGCGGGTGTGCAGTTGCGGCTGTTGCAGCAGATCGAAACCGTGGACCTGTCCGGCGACACCCCGCGCATCGTAACGGCACAGGGGGCAGAACTGCGGCCCGGTCTGCTGATCGGGGCGGACGGTTTGCATTCCAAAACCCGAAGCGCCCTGAACGGGGCCGAGACGCCGTTCTTCACCGGGCAAGTGGCCTGGCGGGCACTGATCCCCTGCGAACCGGGGGCAGATGCGGTGGCCGAGGTGCATATGGGGCCGGGTCGCCATCTGGTCAGCTATCCCCTGCGTGGCGGAACCCTGCGCAACATCGTCGCGGTCGAGGAACGCAAGGCCTGGGTGCAAGAGGGCTGGTCGCTGCGCGATGACCCGATGGAGCTGCGGTTGGCATTTGAACGCTTTGGTCCAAGGGTGCGCGGTTGGCTGGAGCGGGTCGAGGACGTCTATCTTTGGGGGCTGTTCCGTCATGCTGTTGCCCCGGTCTGGACCCGCACCATGGCACAGGGCGGGGTGGCGATCCTTGGCGACGCCGCCCACCCGACGCTGCCGTTTCTGGCGCAGGGGGCCTCGATGGGGCTGGAGGATGCCTGGGTGCTGGCCGATTGTCTGGCACGCCTGCCCTTGGCGCAGGCGTTCGACAGCTATCAATCCAAACGCCATCCCCGGACCAGCCGCATCGTCGCCGCCGCCAATGCCAATGCGCGGGCCTATCATTTGTCGGGCATGCAGCGCAGCCTTGCCCACACTGCGCTGAAAATTGGCGGCACGCTGGCCCCCGGTCTGGCGTTGAAGCGGTTCGATTGGCTTTACGATCATGACGTGACCAAGCGCTGATGGCGCCTATCAGGTCCGGGGCGGCGAGATGTGGGGCGCGGCGTGATGTGGGGGCGGACCTCAGGCCTGCAATTCGATCCAGACCGGCACATGATCTGATGGTTTGTCCCCGGCACGCACCTGTTTGTCGATCTGGCAATCGCGCAGCAAATCCGCCGCCTGCGCTGACAGCAGCAGGTGGTCGATGCGGATGCCGTTGTTCCGCTCCCACGCACCCGCTTGATAATCCCAGAACGAATACTGCCCGGCCTGCGCATTGCGGGCGCGGAACGCATCGGTCAGGCCAAGGTTCAGCAACCGGCGAAAGGCGTCGCGGCTGGGCTGCAGGTACAGCGCATCTTGCGCCCAAGCCTCGGGTTTGGCCGCGTCCATCGGCTGCGGGATCACGTTGTAATCGCCGCAAAACACCAGCGGTTCCTCGGTTGCCAGCAACGCCTTTACCCGCGCCTGCATCCGCGCCATCCATGACAGTTTGTAGCCGTATTTCCCCGCCGCAATCGGCTGGCCCGCGTCGTCAAATTCCACCGGATTGCCGTTGGGCAGGTAAAGCCCGCACACCCGCACCGCACGGCTGCCCATCACCGTCGCCTCGATCCAGCGCGCCTGCGGGTCATCTTCGCCATCTGGCAGACCGCGCACCACATCCTCCAGCGGCAGTTTCGACAGGATGGCCACACCGTTGAAGCTTTTCTGGCCATGGGTTTCCACGCGGTAGCCCATGCCCTCGAACAGCTCGCGCGGAAAAGCCTCGTCCACCGATTTGATTTCCTGCAGGCAGACCACATCCGGCTGCGCCGTGGTCAGCCACGCGGGCAAAGCCTCGATCCGAGCCTTGATGCCGTTGATGTTGAAAGTGGCGATTTTCATGGGCGCGGCCTTTGCTGTTCGCGCTGTTTTAAGCGCGGATGCGGTGTCAGGCAAGCGGTGCGACTTGCGCCGCTGCCAACCAAAGCGCATCCAGCGCATCCAGGGCCGCAGGATCAAATCGGGTCACATCCTCCCAATACCGCCCCGAGGGCACGAAGTAGCCCAATTGGGCCTCGCGCGCCAAAGCCGCAGCGGCGGCGTCGCGGTCATAGCCCAAAGGCTGCGCCCCTGCTGCCTGCATTGGGGTCCTGCGTGGAAACACCAGCCGCGACGGCCCGTCCGACAGATTGACCATGGCGCAGCCCTGCATGGCCGCCATGACCATCAGCCGCGCCGATTTCGCCTCAAGACTGCGCAGGGTGATGTCCGGACGCAAAGGGTCGGGGGTGCCCGCCCCATAGAAATGCGTCGCACTGTTCGCGGGATAATGCATGTCACAGCCATAGGCTGCTATCACCGCAGGCCGCAGCGCGTGCAGTGCCCAATAGGCGGCGGTGAAGGCCATGGTGGCCCCTGCGTAAACAAAGCCTCCGAGTGCGTTTTGCGCCGGCACAAACGCATCTTCAGTGATGATGCGCTGACCCGGCCCCACCACGGGCCGCCGTTCGGGCGGAAAATCCCATGGGTGGATCATCAAGTCCCAGTCACTGCGCACAGCCCAGGCGTTGTTGATTGCCAGCACCGCGTCAAACGGGGCGCGGGGCCAGTCGCGGGCCTTCAAGGCCATCGGGGCAGAGCCCAACATCAAAACCGTCTGCATATTCAAACCCTTCCAGTGAGGTCGGGCAGGTAGGGCAGGCTTGGCTTAAATCCAGCCGCTGTCCGGACTTAGTGCGTGTTGCCATCAATCGGTTTCAGCCTGATGATGGCAACAGCAACATTTACAGGCTGTGTCGGCCTTGGATTTCGGTCAATCACTGTCGGATTGACCGAAATGCCCCCTAGATCGAAAAGCTGGTGCCGCAACCGCAAGAGCTGCTGGCATTGGGGTTTTCTATGATGAACCTTGCGCCGATCAACTCTTCGCTGAAATCAATCACGGCATTGGCCAGAAACGGCAAGGACACCTGATCCACCAGCACCTTTTGGCCAGCGCCTTCAATCACCAGATCGTCGGCCAAGGGATCGTCCAGCTTGATGTCATACTGGAAGCCGGAACAGCCCCCGCCCTCAACCGCCACACGCAGCGCCTTGTGCGCACCCGTCATCTCGGCAATCTCGGCCAGTCGGGCGAAGGCGCGGTCGGTGACGCGGGGGGGAAGCATAAGGTCCATGGCATTTCCCTGTTCTTGTTGGGTGATAAACGAATATAGGTTGGATATGTGGATACAACAAGAACGGCCCTGATATGCTTGCTTCTTTCGCCTGCCAACCCGACCAATCGCACGGCCGTTTGCACGCCGAACGCATGTCTTCGTTCCGGTCGCCCTTTCAGCGCGACCGCGACCGGATCATCCACTCGTCGGCCTTCCGCCGCCTGAAACACAAGACTCAGGTCTTTGTGGAACATGAGGGCGATTATTACCGCACTCGCCTGACCCATTCGATCGAGGTGGCGCAGGTGGCGCGCACGATTGCCGGGGTGCTGGGGTTGAACACCGATCTGGCCGAATGCATCGCTCTGGCGCATGACCTTGGCCACACGCCTTTTGGCCACACCGGAGAGGATGCGCTGGCCCTGCTGATGCTGCCCTACGGCGGCTTTGATCACAACGCCCAGGCGCTGCGGATCGTCACACGGCTGGAACGCCACTACGCCGATTTCGACGGGCTGAACCTGACATGGGAATCGCTGGAAGGCATTGCGAAACACAATGGCCCGGTGATCGGCCCCAATGCCGATGCCAAACATGCCGGTCCGCTGCCCTATGCGCTGGACGAAGTGAATGCGCAGTGGGATCTGGCGCTGCACACCCATGCATCGGCCGAGGCGCAGGTCGCCGCAATCGCCGATGATGTGGCTTACTCACATCACGACCTGCATGACGGCCTGCGCTCGGGCCTGTTTGACGAGGCCGACCTGATGGAATTGCCGGTGACAGGCCCCGCCTTTGCCGAGGTGGATGCGCTATACCCCGGTCTGGACCGGATGCGGCGTCGGCACGAGGCGCTGCGCCGGGTCTTTGGCCGCATGGTCGAAGACGTGATTGCGGTGGCCAAGAACCGTCTGGACGCCGCGCAGCCGCAATCGGTGGATGACATCCGCAACCTTGGCACCACGGTGATCCGGTTTTCCAAGCCGCTCTATCAGGAACTGAAGGCCATCCGCAGCTTTCTTTTCATCCGCATGTACCGTGCGCCTTCCGTGGTGGTGATGCGGGGGCAGGTGACGCAGGTGGTGAACGGGCTGTTTCCGTTGTACCTGTCTCGCCCCGACTTGCTGCCCACTGAATGGCGGCAGGATATCGAAGCCGCTGCGTCGGAAACCGAACTGGCGCGGATCGTTGCGGATTATGTGGCGGGGATGACAGACCGTTTCGCTCTGCAGGAAGGCGTGCGGTTGCTGGGGTAGGGCCGTTTGCTGCGACAGCCCAGACGGGGGTTTCACACCCCCGCGCTTCGCTGCCCCCGTGGGATATTTTCGGACAGATGAAAGCAAATTTTATTCAAATTGCCCCGGTTTCATCTTGGCTCAAATATCCTCGGGGTAGACTTTGCGCAGCAAAGGCGAAGGGGCAGACAGCCCCTTTCTTCTTTGCACCATTCAGGCGGTCTTGCGCGCGGCCATCAGCCAGATCACCGCCAGCGCCACCGAGGCAATCACGTTCCACCCGGCCATCGACACGCCCATCATCTGCCAGGCGATCGCATCACATCGTACAGGGGCGGCCACCACGATGTCGGTGTTCAACAGGTCGGCGACCGACACCCCCTCCATGGCGTTGACGGTACAAGACGCCAGACCTTCCCACCATTTCTGCTCGACCCCCACATGAAACACCCCGATTCCCGCCGAGGCCAGCGCCGCCAGCGCGCCGAGGGCAGGCCAGACCCGCCAGCCCAGCCACAGCGCCAGCAGGCCAATCAACACGGCCGCCGCATGCGGCCAGCGTTGCCAGAGGCACAGCTGGCAGGGGGCCAACCCCCCGATGTATTGAAACCCGAACGCTCCCAGCAGCAGCGCCAGCGACCCGGCTGCGGCCAACAAGATCAGCACGGCGCGCGACATCATCCTGTCACCTTCACAGCCAGCCAAGCCATTCCCAGCGCCAACACCAGCCCGCCCATCACCCAAGCCATGCGGCGCTCGATGAAGTGGACCATCTGCGCGCCGTAACGGCGCAGCAGATAGGCCAGCAGGTAAAACCGCCCACCCCGCGCCACGATTGCCGACAAGATGAACCATTTCAGATCGAATGACACCACCCCTGACAGAATCGTGACCACCTTCATCGGTGGCAAATGCGTCAGGCCAGAGGTGATCAGCATCACCAGAATGGCGGCGTCGCCGGTCGCCGCCTTCAGATCCTCGAATGCCTGCATCTTGCCGTAAAAATTCAGCAACGGCGCTGCCAGCAGGTCAAAGGCGTAATGTCCGATCATCCAGCCAAAGATACCGCCCAGAACCGATGTCACCGTGGCGATGAATGCATAGCGCATCGCCAGATCAGGCTTGGCCAGCACCATCGGAATGAACAGCACGTCCGCGGGAATTGGAAACACAGAGCTTTCGACAAAAGACACCGTCCCCATCGCCACCGGCGCGTGGCGCGATCCGGCCCAACGCAACGTCCAGTCATACAACTTGCGAAACATGCGCGCCTCTTGGTTTGTGCCGCGCCCTTTGGCCATGCCAAGCAGACGCGGTCAAGCGGGAAGCCGATTGCACTGGCGGGAAGGGGCGGTATGCTGCGCAGATGGGTGGCCTGAAGGGACAAGTGACATGGATTGGCGCGGACGCAAAGGCAGCAGCAACATCGAGGATCACCGCGCCAGCGGCAGCCGGGGCGCACGCGTCGGCGGCATCGGCGGCATCGGCATGGTGGCGGTTCTGGTCATCGGCTATTTCCTTGGCATCGACGTGACACCTTTGTTGAAC
>JBIHZO010000440.1:0-3244 GCA_044231405.1 Cypionkella sp.
TCTTGTCTGGTCCAACCACCACGCCAACTGGGCGTCCGTAAGACACTTTTTCGTCCTCAGCCAGAAAGCCAGACAAGATGTCGCGCGGCGGCCCAGAGGGCTGGCCATTTTCAAACGGCACAAAGATCAATTTGTAGCCGCTGAGTGTCGAGCGGTTCCACGATCCATGTTGGCCGATGACCATCCCGTCCGGAAATCCGGGAAGCGTGCCCGCAGGCATCCAGCACAAACCCAGCGATGCGGTGTGGCCGCCAAGCGCATAGTCCGGCGTAATCGCACGCGCGACCAATTCCGGCTTCTGCGCAACACGGTCGTCCACCGTCTTGCCCCAATAGCAATAGGGCCAGCCGTAAAAGCCACCGTCTTTTACCGATGTCAGATAGTCTGGCGGCGTCTCATCACCCAGACCATCACGTTCGTTTACAACGGTCCACAGCACTTGGGTCGTAGGCTCCCATGCCAGACCCACTGCGTTGCGCAAACCTGATGCAAAGATGCGCGCGTTTCCGGTTGCCAGATCAAGTTCCCAAATCGCTGCCCGGCCTTCTTCGGCCTCCATCCCACTGTCGCCAATATTGCTGAGGGAACCGACGCCTGCATAGATTTTGCTGCGGTCAGGGGAAACGCTAAGGCTGCGCGTCCAATGGCCGCCCGGCTTGAAGTCAACCAGCTTGCGGCCCGGCCCGGTCAGCGACACGTCGCCGTCTTGGTACTCAAACGCCACGATGCCATCGGTGTTACCAACGTAAAACGTGCCTTCCACCAGTGCCATACCAAAGGGCTGGTTCTGCTTCTCCAAGAAGACTTCGCGGAGCTCCGCAACGCCATCGCCGTCGGCGTCACGCCAAAGTGTGATGCGATTGGCACTGACGCCCAGCGCGCGGGCCCGCCGCATGGTCGCCTGCATGGCGCGATCCATCAGGCCCTTGGGCGGATCTGCCTGCAACAAAGCTTCGGCGACCAGAACGTCCCCATTTGGCAGAACTTCAATCCAGCGCGGATGCAGCAGGTCCGATGCAAAGGCGTTGACCTTCAGGCCCGCTGCTGTTTTGGGCAACTGCCCCGGTGCCCAACCTTGGGCGGTCGGCATTTTGAGGGTCATGATGCCCTGCTTTTTCGCCTCAGGGATCGTTGGCGTCGCGCCAACGGCCTGCGCTGTTGGCGCACTCATCCGTCGCAGCAATACCATCGTTCCACCGACAATCGCCGTCGCGCGTGCCATAAAGTCCATAATCAGCCCCATTGCATTTTCGCAGTTAGAAAAACGCATAGCCCAAGCAAGCAAGGCAGGGCAATCCAATGATGAGCCTCTTCCCAAAATGGTCACAATGATTGGGAGATTTGAAGCGTGAAACCTTTTGCAGAGCCACCGGCCTTGGTCGGAGACCGCAAATTCACGTTGTATGTGTGCGGCTCCTTTCTGCTATGGTGACGGCGTGCAAGATAACGGGTGGCTTAGAAAGATGTCGGGATGATCCCTGCGTTGCGCATTGGGTTTGCAGCGGTTTTGTTGCTGTTGTGGGCATTGGCCGCGCAACAAGCGGGCAACAATATCATACCCAGCCCCGCAGCGACCTTCCATGCCGCCGGGCGCATGATCGCGGAGGGTCGCTTTTTGTCAGCTTTGGCGGATAGCCTGACAGTCTACCTGAGCGGCTATGCAATCGCGATTGTGGTCGGGGTGTCGGCGGGGGTGATGATGGGCGGCTTTCGCACCGTTGGGAAGACCGTTGATGTCTATGTCTATGCGCTTGCGGCGACGCCCCGGGTTGCGTTTATCCCTCTGATTATCGTGCTTTTGGGCCTTGGGATCGAGGCCAAGGTGTTCATCGTTTTTCTTGGCGCTATGATGCCGATTGTGATCAACACCTATGCAGGCGTCTTGGCCGCCGATAACGATCTGATCGAAATGGCGACATCTGTTGGGGCCAGCAAGCTGCGGATTTTTCGCAGCATTATTTTGCCCGGAGCCGTGCCTTTTGTGATTGTCGGCATGCGGTTAGGGGCAGCAATCGGTCTCATCAACACCGTGGTCGCAGAACTTTACACGGCAGTAAACGGGCTTGGCGGGCTGCTTGCGATCTATGGCAACACCTTCCGCATGGCCGAGTATTTTGTCGTGGTTCTGACGCTTGCCTTGATCGGCGTGGTGGTCACCGAAAGTCTGCGATATCTTGAACATCGCGCATCGCGGTGGCGCATAGAAAAGTGACCATATCGGTTGCCACTAAAGACCCCTAACTGGTCTGTGAGGAGAATTGACGACATGAGAATTTCAGCCGCCCTTATGGCCGTTGCACTGGTTGCAGCGCCACTTGCCGGCACAGCAGAACCCTTCCGCCTGATCGTGACCCATTTGGAACCACCGTTGGTGCCCAATTCGGTGATGGATCTGGCTGTCGAGCTTGGATATTTCGCCCGCGAAGGCGTCGAGGTCGAACTTGTGCGCGTCGGCCAAACGCCGCTGGCGGTTGCCGCGTTGATGTCGGGCGCAGGCGACATGGCCAATATCGGAGTGGATGCACTTTTGCAGTTGCAGGTCCAAGGCACTACCACGCTAAAGGCGGTGACCTCGCCGAACAAATCTCTGCCATTCCTGATCGCAACAAAAGAGAAGATCGCGAAACCCAGCAACCTTCTTGGCCGTAGTTTTGGCGTCGGTCGGATTGGCAGCCTCGACTATGCGCTAAGTCGTCAGGTTCTGGGCGCCGCAGGCGTCTCGATGGAAGCGATGGATGTGATGACGCTGGGCCAACCAAACCTGCGCGCCCAAGCGCTTGCGGCGGGCCAAGTCGATGCGACGACAATGTCGATTGGCACGTGGATGTCGCTGCCCGATAAAGCCGGGCTGCATGTTCTTATCGCACCGGATGCCTATTATGCAGCGGCTCCGGTTGTGAACAAAGTCAACGTGGTGGCAGATGCAACGCTGACAGATCGGCGCGCGGATGTGGTGGCAGTGGTGCGTGCGCTGACGCTGATATCGCGCGATTTCAGCGCCAATCCAGACGCCTGGTCGACAGCCATCGCGCGATATGCCCCGCGAATGGATGCCGAGACACTGGCCACGCTTGGCCAGAGCTTTGCGGGCGGATGGAGTGTCAATGCCGGGCTCAATCGGGCCGACTTGCAGTATACCCAAGACTGGGTGTTTGCGACGGACGATTTCAAGGGTGCACCACCGGTAAGCCTTGACGCTTGGGTTGATTTCACCGTCGCAGACGAGGTGCTTGCCCAAATCGGC
>JBIHZO010000081.1:0-10699 GCA_044231405.1 Cypionkella sp.
CAGCCCGCCGACATCTGGTGCGCCGAAGTGCTGGACTGGCCGGGCCTGATGGCGTCTGACGCCTTCCGACGGCTGAAGATGGTGCAACATATCACCGGGGCCACGGTCAGCCTTGACACCCTGCGCGGTCCCCTGCGGATCGACGGCGCGGCGCTGACCAACCCACGCGCCGCCCCGGATCTGGGTCAGAACCGCGCAGCCATCATTGAAGAATTCGGCTTGGGCAATGACCAGACCGGACAAGAAGACAAGAGGCGGGCGACCGCATCTTGAAGCGTCAACGGGCGCAACGAAGCGCCCTCTTTGGGAGGAGAGATTGATGAAACTTAAAACCACTCTGGTGCTGGGCACAGCACTTGCTGCCTTGGCCGTTCCGGCTTTGGCGCAGGATTATGGCAAATATGATGGCTACACTTTGCGCGTCAAACTGATCGGCGGCGCCCAGTACGAGCCGCTTTATGCCGAGATTCCAAAATGGGAAGCGGCGACCGGTGCCAAGGTCGAGATCGTCTCGTCGAAGAACCACTTCGAGTTGGACAAGGAAATCAAGCAAGACATCGCTGCCGGAACGCTGGATTGGTGCGTGGGCTCGAACCACACGTCTTTTGCGCCGCAATACGGCGAGATATACACCGATCTGACCCCGCTGATCGCGGCCGAGGATCTTGCCGCCTTCGTGCCGCTGATGATCCAGCATTCCACCGTTGGTGGCCGTCTGGTGCAACTGCCGCGCCATTCGGACGTGTCCAACTTCTTCTACCAGAAGTCGTTGTATGAGGATGAAACCAAGAAGACCGATTTCAAGGCGAAATACGGCTACGATCTGGCCCCGCCGGAAACCTGGGCACAGGTGAAGGATCAGGCGATCTTCTTCTCGAACCCGCCAGATTTCTACGGCTTCCAGTTTGTCGGCAAGGACGAAGCGATCACCGGACGCTTCTATGAACTGCTGGTCGCCAATGGCGGCGCGATGTTCGACGATAAATGGGTGCCGACCTTCAACTCGGCGGCTGGCGTTGAATCGCTGCAGTTCTTCGTCGATCTTTACGCCGCCAAGGCCGTTCCTGCCGGTGTTCCGAACTATACCTGGGATGACACCGGGCTTGGCTTTGGATCGGGCTCCATCGCGATGGATCTCGATTGGGGCGGCTGGTCGTCTTACTTCAACGATCCGGCAAACTCCAAGGTCGCAGGCAACGTCGGTTTGATCCGCGCACCCAAAGGCTCGGCTGGCAAACGCACCGGATGGTCTGGCAGCCACAGCTTCTCGATCACCGAGGCTTGCGACAACAAGGCCGCAGCGGCCTCGTTCGTGACCTTCCTGACCAGCTATGACAACCAGATGGTCGAAGCGCGCAAAGGTCTTTTGCCGACCCGCACGCAGGTCTGGGATGACGCGATCGCCGAGTTTACCGCTGCTGGCAATGCCTTCTCGGCAGACACGATGACGACCTTCAAAGCGTCGATGTCGGAAGATGCGTTCACCCCGCCGTTGATCGCGGAATGGATCGAGGTGTCGAATGTGCTGTGGCCCAAACTGCAAGCTGCAATGGTTGGAGACATGACCGCCGCAGACGCGCTGAACGCGGCGCAGGCTGACGCTGCCGTGATCATGAAAGACGCAGGCTACAACTGATCGACACCGGCGCGGGGGGCGCTCCCCCTCCCGCGCCGCCCTTTTTCGAAGGCTCCCCCCATGATCCGTGCCCTGACCACACGACGCACCGAAATGGCGCCGTTCCTGCTGCTGCTGCCTGCGGTCGCCACCATGCTTTTTGTGGTGGCATTGCCGTTGGTGTTTTCGCTCTGGACATCGCTGACGCCGTACAAACTGACCAAGCCGAACACGCTTTACGACTTTATCGGACTGACCAATTACATCCGCATCTTCGCTGATTGGGATTTCTGGGAGGCGTTTCTGCGCACCATCGGTTTCCTGACCGTGGCGATCAATGTGGAATTTGCACTTGGCCTCGGCATTGCTCTGTTGATCAACAAGATCACATGGGGCCAGCGGGGTTTGCGCACCATCATGATGTTTCCAATGATGTTTTCGCCCATCTTGGTCGGGTTTCAGTTCAAGTTCCTGTTCAACGACCACATCGGCGTCGTCAACAATGCCCTGCAATCGCTGGGGCTGACCGATCAAGCAATCCCTTGGCTGGTGGATGCCAAACTGGCGATGTTTTCGATCACGCTGGCCGAAGTCTGGATGAGCACGTCGGTCTTTGCGATCCTGTTGCTGGCGGGCCTGTTCGCCATGCCGCGCGATCCGCTGGAGGCGGCAAAGGTGGATGGCTGCAACAGCTGGCAGGTGTTTCGCCACATCACTTTGCCCTTCCTGATGCCTTTTGCCTATATTGCCATGGCGATCCGCAGTCTGGACGTGGCCCGCGCCTATGATCTGGTTGCGGTCATGACCGACGGCGGCCCTGCCGGGCGCACGGAACTCCTTTGGACCCTTGTGGCGCGGGTGGGTTACGACGAGGCCAAGATGGGCCAGGCCAATGCGATGGCCTATGTCTCGACGATCCTGTCGGTCCTTTTCACCTGGTATTTCTACCGCAAACTGGTCGCGGCGCGGCGCTATATGGGAGGTGCGGAATGACTGTGTCTGTTGAAAGCCGCGCATCCAAGCAAGCCAAGAAAGTGGCCCTCTGGTTGACAACCTTTGCGCTGATGCTGGTGATGTGTGTGCCGGGTTTATGGGTCGTCTTGTCGGCGTTCCGACCCAACCGTGAGATTTTGGCCAAGCCACCGGTCTGGATCCCGGAAGAGCTGTCCTTGGTCAATTTTGGCAAGATCTTCGGTTTTGGCGCTGAACAGGTCGGCATTCCCGTCGGCAGCTATTTCGCCAATTCGCTGATCATTGCCCTGACATCCACCGTGATCGCACTGATCATCGGGGTTGGCGGCGGCTATGCCTTTGCCCGCTACCGCTTCCGCTTCAAGGGCGGCATCTTCCTTGGCTTGATGCTGTTTCGCGCGGTGCCGGGGATCGCCTTGTCGCTTCCGGTGTTCATGATGTGGAGCAGGCTGGGGCTGGTTGATACCAAAATGGGCCTGATCATCGTCTATGTGTCGCTGAACGTGCCTTTCACCATCTGGTTGATCGACGGCTTTTTCCGCCAAATCCCGCAAGCCCTTTCCGAAGCGGCGCAGGTGGATGGCTGTACCCGCTGGCAGGCGTTCTGGAAGATCGAGTTTCCCTTGGCCAAATCGGGCATCGCGGCGGCGGGGGTGTTTGCGTTCCTGACCTCGTGGAACGAGTTTGCGCTGGCCAGCCAGCTGACCCGTTCGACCGATTCAAAAACCCTGCCGGTGGGCCTGTTGGACTTTACCGCGCAGTTCACAATCGACTGGGCAGGCATGTGCGCGATGGCGGTGATCATCATCATCCCGGCGCTGATCCTGACCTTTATCGTGCAGAAACATCTGATTGCCGGACTGACCTTCGGCGGCGTGAAAGGATAAGACATGGCGGAAATCACGCTGGAAAAAGTGGTCAAGAAATACGGGGCCTTGGGCGTTGTTCATGGCATTGACCTCGCCATTGCACATCAGGAATTCGTGGTGCTGGTCGGGCCGTCGGGCTGCGGCAAGTCCACCACGCTGCGCATGATTGCAGGGCTGGAGGATATCACCGGCGGGCTGGTCAAGATCGGTGGTCAGGTGGTGAACGACTTGCCGCCGCGCAAACGCAACATCTCAATGGTGTTCCAGAACTACGCACTTTATCCGCATATGAACGTGCGCGAAAATCTGGGTTTTGGACTGAAGATCGCCGGACAGTCGCCCGCCGAAATCACCAAGCGGGTGAACGAGGCTGCCGATATTCTGGGCCTTGTCCCCCTTTTGGACCGCACGCCGGCCGAACTGTCGGGGGGACAGCGTCAACGGGTTGCCATGGGGCGCGCCATCGTGCGCAATCCCGATGCGTTCCTTTTTGACGAACCCCTGTCGAACCTTGACGCCAAACTGCGCGGGCAGATGCGGGCGGAGATCAAGAAGCTGCATCAGAAGGTGAAAACCACGGTGGTCTATGTCACCCATGATCAGGTCGAGGCAATGACGCTGGCCGACCGGATCGTCGTGATGAAGGACGGTCATATCGAACAGGTCGGCACCCCGATGGAGGTGTTCAACCATCCGGTCACCACCTTTGTCGCCACCTTCATCGGCAGCCCGCCGATGAACCTTCTGCCCGGCACCATCACAGGCCAGACCGTGCGGTTGGCAGATGGCACCGAGGTTCCGGTGCCCGACCGGCTGCGGGAATATGTGCGCGACGGCATGGCGGTGCAACTGGGCATCCGGCCCGATGACATTTCGCCCGTGGGCCACGGGCTGTCGCAAGATGGCCCCGGCGCCGAGGTGGCGTTGACGGTTGATCTGGCGGAACCTTTGGGCATGGAAAGCCTGATCTACACCCGGCTTGCCGGTCAGGAAGTGCAGGCCAAACTCTACGGCCCGCGCATCGTCGCACCCGGAGAGGTTCTGACCTTCCGATTGGCATTGGACCGCGCGCATCTGTTCGATGCCGCGACCGGTAAATCGGTAAGGGTGCTGTAACATGGCCAAGATCGCGCGTGTCGAAATCAGCATGGTCGATCTGGTGCCGCCTGTGAGGCGGACCGATGCCATCCAGTCCTTTGTCAGTCAGGAAACCCCACTGGTTACCATCACCGATGCCGATGGGGCCGTGGGGGTTGGCTACAGCTATACCATCGGCACGGGTGGGCCTGCGGTGATCAGTCTGTTGCGCGAAACGCTGGTGCCGCGCCTGATCGGGCGCGAGGCCGAAGAGATCGAGGCGATCTGGCGCGACCTGCTGTTCGTCACCCATGCCACTGCGGTGGGGGCGATCACCTCATTGGCGCTGGCCGCGATTGACACCGCCCTGTGGGATTTGCGTTGCAAGCGCGCGGGCCTGCCTTTGTGGCGCATGGCGGGCGGGGCAAAGCCTGCGATCCCGCTGTATTCCACCGAAGGCGGCTGGCTGCACATTGAACCTGCTGCGCTGGTTGAAGATGCGATCCGCATCAAGGAACAGGGCTTTGCCGGATCCAAGCTCAAGGTCGGCAAGCCGCATCTGGCCCAAGATCGCGCGCGGCTGTCGGCAGTGCGCGCCGCCGTGGGTGATGATTTTCGCCTGATGGTCGATGCCAATCAGGCCTTCCACTACCACGAGGCGCTGTTGCGCGCGCATATGCTGGCCGATGTCGGCATCACCTGGTTCGAAGAACCGATGCCCGCCGACGATCTGTCGGGCCACGCGCGGCTGTCCGCAGCCTCCCGCGTGCCGATTGCGGTGGGTGAAAGCCTGTATTCTCCCGGCCAGTTTGCCGATTACCTGCGGGCCGGTGCCTGCAGCATCGTGCAAGTCGATGTTGCCCGTGTCGGCGGCATCACCCCATGGCTGAAGGTGGCCCATATGGCCGAGGCGATGAACATCGCCGTCTGCCCGCATTTCCTGATGGAACTGCATGTCAGTCTGGTCTGCGCCATTCCCAACAGCTGGATGCTGGAATACATTCCACAGTTGGATGAAATTACGACATCGCGGCTGGATATCCGCGCGGGCCTTGCCCATCCCCCCGAAACCGCGGGATTGGGGATCGCCTGGGACCACCACGCGATCAAGAAGCAAACAATCTCTGGCAGCCACTCGGACCACAGGGGGTAAGTGATGCAACGTATGGGCATGGTAATCGGGGTAAAGCCTGACAAGATCGAGGTCTACAAACGCCTGCACGCCGCGGTCTGGCCAGAAATCCTGGCCCAGATCAGCGCGTGCAACATCGCCAACTATTCGATCTACCTCAAACAGCCGGAAAACCTGTTGTTTGGCTATTGGGAGTATCATGGCACAGATTTCGCCGCCGACGCCGCCCTGATGGCCGCAGACCCAAAAACTCAGGAATGGTGGGCGGTCTGCATGCCTTGCCAAGACCCGCTGTCAACCCGCAAGGACGGTGAGTGGTGGTCGATGATGGAAGAGGTGTTCCATCATGACTGATCTGCACAAGGCGTTTTCGTCTTGCTACACCTCGGTCGTGCACGACGTCTTGCGCGGCATGGGGCGGCGCAACTTCACCCTGCCGCAGCGGCTCCGCCCTTTGAACTCCGAAGGCGTGCTGACCGGTCCCGCCTTCACCATCGAGGGGCGGATGGACGAGACCGCGAATGCCCACCAGACCCTGCTGGCGTGGACCGGACTGTTGTCGAAGGCACCTTCGGGACACATCTGGACCTCTCAGCCACACAACCACATCGTGGCACAAATGGGCGAGTTGTCGGCGGAAACCCTGCATCGCAAGGGCGTTCTGGGCTGCGTCACCGACGGCGGCCTGCGCGACACCAACTTCATCCTTCGCCTGGGCTTTCCCTGCTGGGGCGTTTTTCACACCCCGCGTGATGTGGTGGGATGCTGGCTGCCCACTGCCACCGATGTGCCGATCCTGATCGACGACGTCCTGATCCGCCCCGGTGACTGGCTTCATGGAGACCGCGATGGCATGGTCTGCATTCCGGTTGAAATCCTCGCCGAAATCGCAGAGAAATCTCTGGCCGCCATGGCCACCGAAAGCCTTGTGCGCCGCGCCATTCTGGAAGGAATGGACCCACAGGATGCTTACCTCAGCCATGGGAAATTCTGATGTTGACCGATCCCCGACTGATGCTGTTGTCGCCCGGTGATACCGTCTATGTGCTGCGCGACCAAATCGCGGCAGGCGAGGCGGTGATGGTCGAAGGCGTTGCCGTGGCCTTTGCGCATGCGCTGGGTCTGGGCCACAAGATTGCACGGCTGCCCGTTGCTGAAGGCGACCGCGTGATCAAATACGGCGCGCCCATCGGCCGCGCCAGTCGCGCTATCGCGCCGGGCGACCATGTGCATCTGCACAATCTGGTGTCCGATTACACTCCGACCTACGCCCTGAACACAGGTGACGCATGAGAGGCTGGCTTCGTTCCGACGGTCGCAAGGGCATCCGCAATGTGGTGGCGGTGGCCTATCTGGTGGAATGCGCCCACCATGTCGCCCGCGAAGTGGCGGCGGCAGACCGCGAGAATGCCCATGTCATCGGCTTTCCCGGCTGCTTTCCCAACCCCTATGCGCAAAAGATGATGGAACGGCTTTGCACCCATCCGAACGTGGGCGCGGTTTTGCTGGTCAGCCTTGGTTGCGAAAGCTTCAACCGTCATCAGGTCGAGGCGGTGGTCAAAGCCACGGGCCGCCCGGTCAAGGTGCTGGTGATCCAGAACAGCGGCGGGACAAGGTCCACCATCGCGGCGGGGCGGGCGTGGGTCGCTGAACAGGTGGCGGCTTTGGCCGATGCGCCAACGGTCCCGATGCAGGTATCCGAGTTGATCGTCGGCACCGTCTGCGGCGGATCGGACGGCACTTCGGGCATCACCGGCAATCCGGCGGCGGGCATTGCCTTTGACAAGCTGGTGGCTGCCGGTGCGGCCTGCATCTTTGAAGAGACCGGCGAGTTAATCGGCTGCGAGGCGATCATGGAACAGCGTGCCGCCACCCCGGAGCTGGCCGCCGAATTGCGCGCCTCTGTCGAAAAGGCCGCGCGCTATTACGAAACGCTGGGCTATGGCAGCTTTGCCAGCGGTAATGCCGATGGTGGCCTGACCACGATCGAGGAAAAGTCGCTGGGGGCTTACATGAAGTCCGGCCAATCGGTGATTTCCGGCCTGATCAAGCCGGGCGACATTCCGCCAAAGGGTGGGCTTTATCTGATGGACGTGGTGCCTGACGGTGAAGTGCGCTTTGGATTTCCCAACATATCGGACAATGCCGAGATCGTCGAAATGATGGCAAGCGGGGCGCATTGCACCCTGTTCGTCACCGGTCGCGGGTCGGTGGTTGGGTCGGCCTTGGCTCCTGTGATCAAGATCGCGGCCAATCCGCACATGTATGCGCGTCTGTCCGAGGACATGGACGTGAACGCCGGTCGGGTGCTGGAGGGTGCGGCAACGCTGGAAGAGGTGGGGCAAGAGATTTTTGATCTGGTTGTCGGCCTTGCCTCCGGCGCGCGCAGCAAATCCGAGGAGTTGGGGCATCAGGAATTCATCCTGACCTACAAGAGTTTTGAACCAATCGGCCCGGCGTGCTTGCCGGTCTAAAGGAGTGATGATGGGACGTCTGAACGGAAAACGCGCTTTGGTGACGGCGGCAGGACAAGGGATTGGCCGGGCGTCGGCGCTGGCGATGGCGCGCGAGGGCGCGCAGGTGATTGCCACCGATGTGAACGAGAACGCGTTGGCGGAACTGGCAGCAGCGGGTCTGCAAACCCGGCTTCTGGACGTGCGCAACCCCGCCTCGATTGCCGAAGCGGTTGCAGGAGCAGGCCCTTTGGATGTCCTGTTCAATTGTGCCGGCTTCGTCGCGGCGGGCACCATCTTGGACTGTGACGAGGATCAGTGGGCCTTCAGCCTCGATCTGAACATGACCGCCATGTACCGCATGTGCCGCGCCTTCCTGCCGGGCATGATTGCGGGTGGGGGCGGGTCGATCATCAACATGTCATCGGTTGCGGGATCGGTCATCGCGGCACCCAATCGCTTTGTCTACGGTGCCACCAAGGCCGGGGTGATCGGGCTGACCAAATCCATCGCAGCCGATTTCATCTCACGCGGCATTCGCGCCAATGCCATCTGCCCCGGCACTGTGGAAAGCCCGTCACTGGAACAACGCCTGCGCGACACCGGCGACTATGACGCCGCCCGCAAGGCGTTTATCGCCCGTCAGCCGATTGGCAGGATCGGACAACCGGATGAAATCGCCGCACTTGTGGTTTATCTGGCAAGTGACGAAAGTGCCTACACAACCGGCGTCGCCCATGTGATCGACGGCGGCTGGGCAAATACCTGAGGAGACGACAATGAAACTTCTGCGACATGGTCTTTCGGGGGTCGAGAAGCCCGGCCTTTTGCACAGCGACGGTACGGTCCGCGATCTGACCGGGCTGGTACCCGACATCAGCGGGGCGGTGTTGTCAGACACGGGGATGGCGATGTTGCGCGGGATCGAACCCGCGCACTTGCCCATCGTGGCAGCTGGCACGCGCCTTGGCCCTTGTGTGGCGGGCACCGGCAAGTTTATCTGCATCGGTCTGAACTATTCCGACCACGCCGCCGAAACCGGGGCCACTGTCCCGCCCGAGCCGATCATTTTCATGAAGGCCACCTCTGCCATCTGCGGTCCGAATGACCCGATCATCATTCCCCGCGGGTCTGAAAAGACCGATTGGGAGGTGGAACTTGCCGTCATCATCGGGACCCGCGCCAAATATGTGACCGAGGCCGAAGCTTTGAATTATGTAGCGGGCTATGCCATCACCAATGACGTGTCCGAGCGCGCCTTTCAGACTGAACGGTCCGGCCAATGGACCAAGGGCAAATCCTGCGACAACTTTGGTCAGATCGGCCCTTGGCTGGTGACCCGCGACGAGGTGGCCGATCCACAGGATCTGCCCATGTGGCTGACGGTCAACGGCAAGACCTATCAGAACGGCTCGACCAAGACGATGGTTTATGGCGTGGCGCATCTGGTCAGCTATCTGTCGCAGTTCATGACCTTGCATCCCGGAGATGTGATCTCGACCGGCACACCGCCCGGCGTCGGCTTGGGACAGAAACCGCCGCATTACCTGAAAGCAGGCGACGTGGTGGAACTTGGGGTGCAGGGCCTTGGCCAGCAACGGCAGGATGTGATCGCCGAAACGGCCTGAGCGCCACAGGGGAGGACGGACATGGACTTCATCGACACCCATTTGCACCTGATCTATCGCGACCGGCTGGGTTATGCTTGGACTTCCGGCATATCCGCACTGGCCGCGGGCGATTTCAGCCTTGCCGATTATGCAGCGCTGACGGCAGGCCGGGGTGTGACCGGGGCGCTGTTCATGGAGGCGGGCGTTGACGATGCCGACCACAAGGCCGAAGCGCGATTCGTCGCTGGATTGATCGGGCAGAACGGCCTGATGGGTCAGATCGCCTCATGCCGACCAGAGGTAGAGGCTGGTTTCGACGACTGGCTTGATGAATGCGAAGGTCTGAACGTCCACGGCTTTCGCCGCATCCTGCATGTGATGCCCGACGAGCTGTCCCAGACCCCTGCTTTCCGGCGCAATCTGGCGAAAATCGGCGCGCGGGGATGGGCCTTCGACATCTGCGTGCTGGCCCGGCAGTTGCCGATTGCGCTTGATCTGGCGCGGGCTTGCCCGGATCAGCCGCTGGTGTTGGATCACTGCGGTGTGCCCGATATCGCTGGGGGTGGGTTTTCCGGATGGGCCGACGGGATAAGTGCGCTTGCCGCCCAGCCGCATGTCCATGTGAAACTGTCAGGTATCACAGCCTATTGTGCGGCGGGCACGGCGAACCTGGCAACGCTCCAGCCGTGGGTGGATCATGTCATTGCTGCTTTTGGCCCCGAACGAATGCTGTGGGGCGGAGACTGGCCCGTGGTCAATCTGGGCGTCGGCCTTACCGACTGGATCGACCTGTCGCGCAATTTGTTGTCGGGGCTGAGTGCCGCCGAGCAAACCCATGTGGGATCAACCACGGCGCGACGGGTTTATCGGCTGGACTAGGTCCCGCGCCCGGGCAGGATCAAGCGCCCATCGCATCGACCGGACAAGCGCCTCATCCAGCTCCATGCCCCGCGCCTTCAGGCTGGTTGACG
>JBIHZO010000441.1:0-3236 GCA_044231405.1 Cypionkella sp.
GACACGGCCAGCGATTTCATGATGTGCCAGCCAGAATAATTCGAGCAGCCGATGTAGCGCACCTTGCCCTGCTGCACCAAAGTATCCAGCGCGGCGAGCTTTTCTTCAACCGGCGTAAGGCCATCCCATTCGTGCATGTAGTAGATGTCGATATGGTCGGTGCGCAGGCGTTTCAGGCTGCGTTCGCACTCGCGAATCAGGTGATAGCGCGACACGCCTTCGTCATTCGGGCCTGTGCCGATCCGCATCCGCGCCTTTGAGGTGATCAGAACATCGTCGCGGCGGCCCTCCAGAACTTCGCCCAAAATCTCTTCGGCAAGGCCGGTGGAATACATGTTGGCGGTGTCGAACAGGTTCACCCCAGCGTCGATACAGAGGTCAACCAAGCGGCGGGCCTCTGCGACGCCTTGCTGGCCAACCATGGCAAATGGCCCGGCGCCGCCGAAGGTGAACGTACCCATGGTGAGGACGGAAACCTTCAGGCCACTTCGCCCAAGTGTACGATATTCCATTGTTTTCTCCTGTTTAGGGCCATCAGGCCGAAAGCTGACGGGCGATATGTTGCATACCGATTTCCGGGCTGGTCAGCACCGGCATTGGGGGCAATTCGTTCTGCACCAAGGCCAGAGCGCGCGCCATTGACGCCTGCGCCAGCACGATCACATCGACCTTCGGGGCAAGATCGCGCAGGCTTTGCGCCACCATCGCGTCATGCTCGGCAGTGTCACCGGATCCGAGTTTCTGAAAGGCCCCCTCGGCCAGTTCGGCGATGACGGTGCAGGGGCGACCCGCTTGCGCGGCGCTGCGGCGGATCAGATCGCTGGTCGGATCCAGTGTGGTGCGCAGGGTGGCGAGAACGCCAATTCGCGACCCGAGGGTGACAGCCGCCTGTGCCATACCTTCATCAATGCGGAACAGCGGCACCGGGCAAAATGGTCTGGCGGCATCGACAGCGGGGCCGAGGGACGAGCAGGTGACGACAACAGCGCTGGCCCCGGCCTCGACCGCAGAACGGACCATCTGCGCCAGCCGCCAAATTGTGGTTTGCGACAGCGCACCATCATGGATGGTGCCGCGCAGGAGGCTTTCATCCAGCATGTTGAAACCTTGCCAAAGCGGCAAACGTTGCTTTGCCAGCCCATCAAACAGTGGGATCAGCCCTGAAACGGTGTGGATCATGGCGATTTGCGGTGAAAAGACCGGGTTTTGCGATGACATGATCAGTTTTCCCTCAGAAATGCGAATGGCAGCGTTGCCAATGCTGACCTTTGTGCCTGTTTAACACAACGGGGAATCACCCTGTTTTGCATGAAGATGCAACGGAGGTGCGGATATCCGCATGATTTATGCCGGTTTTAGATACTGATATCCCCAAAATGATGATTGACAGCTTTCACAATTCCCTAAAGAAATGACAGCGCTGTCATTCGCTGGCGCAGCATTATCGAAGCATCCAAACGCCTACGACGCTCTACCGGGGCAAACGGGCGCAAAATCGAGGCCCACAGCAGGGCCGATGGCAATTTGAGAGGAACCTGCATGGCCGCGTCCGACAACAAGGTGACAACACCCAGCGCCTCTCCGTTCTGGAGCCAGCTGGCGCAGTTGCGGCAGGTGCGCGAAGTCAACGTGCTGGTGGCAATGATTATCGTTGGCGCGCTGATCAGCCTTTACACGCCGTATTTTCTGACCACCAACAACCTGATGGGGGTGTTTCGCGCCTTCTCGCTGACAGCGATCATGAGCATTGGCATGGTGATGGTGATCATCACCGGCGGGATTGATTTGTCAGTTGGGTCGGCGATGGGGCTGGCCTCGCTGGTCACTGCGCTGGCGTTTGACGCCGGGTTCTCGCAGGCAGCCAGCATCAGCGCTGGCATCGCGGTTGGGATCGCCTTTGGTCTGGTGAACGGGCTTTTGATTACGGCTATCGGATTGCCGCCGTTTATCGCGACGCTTGGCACGCTGAGCATCGGGCGCGGCCTGATGTATATGGTGACGCATGGCGTGCCGGTGACGCCGGACACCCCGGAAAGCTTTTCCAAGCTGGGGCAGGGCTATATTGGCTTTGTGCCGGTGCCGGTGGTGATCATGCTGGTGCTGATGGTGGTGTTTGCGCTGATCATGCGGCGCACGCGGTTTGGACGCCACGTCTATGCCACCGGCGGCAATGAACATGCGGCACGGCTGAGCGGGGTGAAAACCAATCGCGTCAAGCTGTCGGTGTACATGTTGTCATCGACCATTGCCTCACTGGCCGGAATCATCGGGTTTTCGCGCTATCTTTCAGCGGAGCCGGCGTCGGGCTTCGGGTCCGAGTTGGACGTGATTGCAGCGGCGGCGATTGGCGGGGCCAGCCTTGCAGGTGGTGTCGGCAGTGTCAGCGGCGCGGTGATTGGCGCGGCCCTGGTCGGCGTGATCGCCAACGGCATCGTGCTTTTGAACATCAATACCTATGCCCAGCAGGCCATTACCGGCGGCGTCATTCTGATCGCGGTCAGTCTGGATGTCCTGCGCAACAAACTTTCCGGCGGAAACAGTTGAAGGAGCGGCGGTTTCCACCGGACGGACGAAGATTCAACAAAATCCGTCTCGGAGGACGAGCGGAAGTGGAGGAGAGACTGATGAAGACCTTTATCAAGACTGCCCGCGCGGCAATGATCACCATGGCGATGCTGGCAGGCACTGCTGCGGTGGCACAAGACATCACCATCGCGGTCATCCCGAAAGTGGCCGTGCCGTTCTTTGACGACTGCAACACCGGGGCGCAAGCTGCGGCCGATGCATTGGGCGTGGGCTATCAGTGGGTTGTGCCGCAAAATACCCAAGGCGCCACACAGGTCAAGATCATGGAAGACCTGATCGCGCGTCAAGTCAGCGGCATCGCGATTTCGGTGAACGAGCCGAAGTCGGTCGAAGGGGTGATCAAGCAGGCAATGGAGGCCGGGATCAAGGTTGTGACCTTCGATTCGGACAGCGCAGAGTCGGGCCGCAGCCTGTACATCGGCACGATCAACAAGCAGGCTGGCGTCACCATGGGCAACTCCATGGCTGAAAAGCTGGGCGGCAAGGGCAAAGTGGCGATCATCACCGGTCAGCTGGGCGCTTCCAACCTCAACGAGCGGATTGACGGCGTGAAAGAAGCGCTGGCAGCATTCCCGGAAATCGAAATCGTGGCGACTGAAGGCACCGAAGACGATCTGGCCAAAGCAGTTTCCGTGACCGAAAGATCGGAA
>JBIHZO010000443.1:0-3226 GCA_044231405.1 Cypionkella sp.
CCCGGCTGATTGGGCGGTGCCGATCGGGCCAAGTGACCTTTGGTCCGACGATGTGCGCGACCCGGATTACAACCTGATGGTGCGCAGGCCGCACGGGTTCAGTCACGAAAAGCTGTCCCGCGCCGACCCGCTGTATGATCTGATTCTGATCACCGATTGGAACTGGCCCTATGCCGTGCCCGGACGCGGATCGGCGATTTTCATCCACACCTGGCGCAAACCGCGCCATCCCACGGCGGGCTGCATTGGCTTTGCGCGTGCTGACCTGCTCTGGATCGCAGCCCGCTTGCGCCATCAATCGCGGCTGATCATAAACGCCTAATCCCTTCCCAAAGCGATTTGGATTTTGTAACCTGCGACCGCGAACGGGGGGGAACCAAAATGGCCAAAGCTGTGACGAAACCAGACGATGCGATCTTCCAGCTTCGGATGGCGCGGTCGGCCCCCGACTTGTGGCCGATGCTTGAGGCGCTTTATGGCGACCATTTGGCCTATGTGTCGTTTTGCAAGGACCTGAATGCGGCCCTGCTGTCGGCATGGAAGGACCGTCCCGACGACCTGAAACTCCTTGATCTGAAACGCGATCTTGAACCCGACTGGTTTCAGCGCGCCGATATGGCGGGCTATGTGTTCTATATCGACCGCTTTGCAGGCGACCTGAAGGGCGTGCTGTCCAAGCTGGATTATCTGGACGAGTTGGGGATTTCCTACGTCCATTTCATGCCCTGTCTCAAGCCCCGCCCCGGTGATTCCGACGGCGGTTATTCGGTGATGGATTACCGCAGCATCAACCCGGCCTTTGGCTCGCTGGATGACTTCAAAGCGGTTGCGACAGAGTTGCGCGGGCGCGGCATTTCGCTCTGCGTTGACCTTGTCTGCAACCACACCGCCAAGGAACACGAATGGGCGGTCAAGGCCGCTGCGGGCGACGTCAAATATCAAGACATGTTCCTGATGTACGACAGCCCCTATATGCCACAGGCCTACGAAAAGACGCTGGTCGAGGTGTTTCCCGACAATGCACCCGGCAACTTCACCCACCACCCCGAGTTTGGCAAATGGGTCTGGACCACCTTCAACGAACATCAGTGGGATCTGAACTGGGCCAATCCGCAGGTGTTTCTGGAAATCACCCGGATCATGCTGCATCTGGCCAACACCGGCGTCGATGTTTTGCGGCTGGATGCGGTGGCCTTCATGTGGAAACGGCTGGGCACGCGCTGCCAGTCGGAACCCGAGGTGCATATGATTCTGCAGGCCCTGCGCGCCTGTTCGCGCATCGCGGCCCCGGCGGTGATCCAACTCGAAGAGGCGATTGTCAGCCCGCAGGAAATGCTGCCCTACCTTGGGCGCGGGCGGCATGATGGGCGTGAGGGCAATCTGGCCTATCACAACTCTCTGATGGTGCAATTCTGGTCGGCCCTTGCCACCCGCGACACGCGGCTGATGACCCATGTGTTGGCCACCCACTTCCCCGACCGGCTGACCAATGCCACCTATGCCACCTACATCCGCTGTCACGACGACATCGGCTGGGCGATCACCGATAAGGATGCGGGCGCGCTGCAAATGTCGGGCCCGGCGCACCGCAGCTATCTGTCTGATTTCTACGAGGGCGGGTTTGCGGGCAGTTTCGCCCAGGGCGTGCTGTTTCAAGAGAACAAGGCCACGGGCGACAAGCGGATTTCCGGCAGCTTTGCCTCGCTGGCCGGTCTGGAAAAGGCGCAGGGGCCGGATCAGGTTGACGCGGCGCTGCAGCGGATGTTGCTGGGCCATGCGCTGATCGCCTGCTTTGGCGGCATCCCCTTGATCTATATGGGCGATGAGTTGGCGATGCTGAACGACTACAGCTATCGCGAGCGGCCTGATCACGCCCATGACAGCCGCTGGGTGCATCGCCCGGCGATGGATTGGGCGCGGGCGGGGCAACGCCATGCGACCGATTCTGTGCCGGGCAAAGCGTTTCAGGGGCTGCGGCATATTCTGGCGCGGCGGCGCGCGACATCAGGGCTGCACGCCGCGCATCCCACGAAAATCCTGCAAACCGGGCGCGATCCGGTGTTTGCGGTGCAGCGGTTGGACCCGACCGGACCGATCACCTGCCTGTTCAACTTTTCCGAACATTGGCAGCACATTCCCGGCGGATGGCTGCGGGCGCAGGGCGTGGTGCGCTGGCATGATGAGCTGTCGGACAAGCGGGTGATGCTGCATGACGATCATCTGGCGCTGCCGCCATTTGCACGGGTTTGGCTGACCTGAGGCCTGTCACCTTCTTTGGATTTGCGTGTTCCCTTTGGCCGCCAAGGCAGCGGAAGTGCGGTTCAACGCGACAGGCTCACCCGTAATTCCGCGCGCCGAAGATCGCTGAACCCACCCGCACATGGGTGGCCCCGGCGGCGATGGCGGCTTCAAAATCGCCGCTCATCCCCATCGACAGGCCGGTCAAACCGTTGCGGGCCGCCATTTCGGCCAGTTGGGTGAAATGCGGGGTGGAGTCTTCGCCTTCGGGCGGGATGCACATCAGACCCAGCGGGGCCAGATCCATCGCGCGACAGCTGGCAAGGAAACCGTCAACATCGCCGGGCAGCACGCCCGCCTTTTGCGGTTCGGACCCGGTGTTGACCTGCACGAACAGCTGCGGGCAGGCACCGCGATCCTGCGCCAGCCTGGCCAGCTTTTCCGCCAAAGACGTCCGGTCCAGGGTGTGGATGGCGTCGAACAGATCGACCGCCACCTTGGCCTTGTTGGTTTGCAGCGGGCCGATCATATGCACCTGCACCGGACCGAATTCGGCACGGAAACCCGGCCATTTGCCTGCCGCCTCTTGCACGTAATTCTCGCCAAACAGCCGATGCCCGGCGTTCAGCACGTCGCGGACGCGGTCATCGGGCTGCACTTTGCTGACCGCGATCAGATGCACCGTTCCGGGCGCGCGGCCCGCCTTGGCGACAGCTTGTGCGATGCGGTCCGTGATCAGTTGCAATGACATAGGCATCCCCTGTTTTCCGGCACTTGGCCACAGCTTGGGGCAAAAGAAAAGGGCAGGCACCTGGCCCACCCCTGAAATGAAAAGAGCGGGCCAAGGCCCGCTCTTCCAAAGGTTTTGATCCTAAGATCAGAACGACATGGTCACGCCGAGATCCCAGACGGTATCGCCCGAAACCGAACCGAGGCCGCCCTTGACAGCAGCGCCGCCGCCGAGGTCGTACGAAGCGCCGATGCCGTA
>JBIHZO010000442.1:0-3226 GCA_044231405.1 Cypionkella sp.
CTGGCGCGCCCTGCGTCAACCAACAACCGCACCACTTCGCCTTCCACCACCTCGAGCAACGGCTCTTGCGATAGCAGAGTTTGAATGGCTGCTCTGTAAAGTTTGCGGTCGGCTTGCGCCCGAGGTCCCTGAACAGCGGGTCCCTTGCGACGATTCAGCAGCCGGAACTGGATGCCCGCCCGATCCGCTGCCAATCCCATGATCCCATCCAACGCGTCAATTTCGCGCACCAGATGGCCCTTGCCCAAACCCCCAATGGCCGGGTTGCACGACATGACCCCAACGCCATCTTTACGCAATGTAATCAATGCCGTACGCGCACCTCTGCGTGATGACGCAGCGGCCGCCTCTGAGCCCGCGTGTCCGCCGCCTATCACAATGACATCAAAATGTTTCACGTGAAACATCCTCACTTGCCGATGCAAAAACTAGAGAATATTTCATCCAACAGGTTCTCCACATCAATACGTCCCAAAATCATTTCCAGCGCCCGCGCCGAGAGCCGGAGATCTGCCGCTACAAGCTCCGGCAGGGTAAGACCGTTTTCCACCCCCCCCTCGGCAGCGTCCAGCCCCGCTATCGCGTCGATCAAGGCGTTACGCTGCCTTTCGCGAATCAGCAATCCCGCAGACGCGGCTTGACCCTGCAATCGATTGGAAATCTCTTCGATCAGTGCCTCCAGACCCAGCCCGGTCTTGCCCGATATCGCACCATCTGTAACGCCAATCAGGTCAGCTTTGCCCAAAACAACAATGTCACCGTCCAAGGGCTCCATCAACAGCACTTCATCGGCATTCACCCGTAAGAAGACCCGCAGATCTGCCGCCTTGGCGCGATGCAAGGCGCGGGCAACGCCGATCCGCTCCACTTCATCAACTGACTCTCGCAACCCGGCAGTGTCCAGAAGCGTAACAGCCAACCCGGACAGGTCCATTCGCACCTCGATCACATCTCGCGTGGTTCCAGCAATCTCCGAAGTAATTGCCGCTTCCCGACCCGCTAAGGCATTCAAAAGAGTCGACTTTCCAGCGTTCGGAGCGCCGACAATCGCCACCTCAAACCCATCCCGAATGCGCTCCGCCGCTGCTGTCCCCTGCAATTCAGCGCGCAGTTGCACCAACAATCCTCGAACAATCGTGCCAACTTCAGGCATGACATCGATCGGCACGTCTTCATCGGCGAAATCTATCGTTGCTTCCACCAAAGCCGCAGCGCGGATCAAATCCCTACGCCAACCTTCGACCTTCTGGCCAATTGCACCAGAGAGTACGCGCAGCGCCTGCTTGCGCTGTGACTCGGTTTCAGCTTCGATCAGGTCCGCCAGTCCCTCGACTTGGGTCAGGTCAAGACACCCGTTTTCCAGCGCCCGACGCGTGAATTCACCGGGCTCGGCCATTCGCAGGCCTTTGATCTGCGCCAAGGCACGTAAGATGGACCCAACAACAGCCACGCTGCCATGGACTTGCAGCTCGGCGCTGGTTTCACCAGTGAAACTGCCACCCGCTTCAAAGAGCAGCACCAAAGCCTCATCCAGAACTTCTGCCTGCCAAACCAACCGACGCAAGGCTGCCTTGCGAATGCCCGGCAAAGTACAGAACCGTGCGACTGCATCATGCGCCTCAGGCCCGGATATCCGAACAACTGCAATACCCGCTTTGCCCCTGGCGCTGGCCAGGGCGAAGATCGTGTCCATCTTTAAACCTTTGACTCTAAACGCCTATTACGCGTTCATGGAATCGAAGAAATCGGTATTGCTCTTGGTTTGCTTCAACTTGGAGATTAGGAATTCGATCGCGTCTGTCGTGCCCATCGGGTTCAGAATCCGCCGCAACACATAGGTTTTCTGAAGATCAATCTTCTCAACCAGCAGTTCCTCTTTGCGAGTACCTGACTTCAGAATGTCGATCGCCGGGAACACCCGCTTGTCAGCAACCTTGCGATCCAGAACGATCTCGCTGTTGCCAGTGCCTTTGAATTCCTCAAAGATCACTTCATCCATCCGGCTGCCAGTATCAATCAGAGCCGTCGCAATGATGGTCAGCGACCCGCCCTCTTCGATGTTCCGCGCCGCACCAAAGAAGCGCTTGGGACGCTGCAAGGCATTGGCGTCGACACCACCCGTCAAGACTTTGCCGGACGACGGCACCACAGTGTTGAACGCGCGCCCCAAACGGGTGATGCTGTCCAACAAGATCACCACATCCCGCTTGTGTTCGACAAGGCGTTTGGCCTTTTCGATCACCATTTCTGCGACGGCCACGTGCCTGGTTGCCGGTTCGTCAAAGGTCGAAGAGACAACTTCACCCTTCACAGACCTCTGCATGTCAGTCACTTCTTCGGGCCGCTCGTCGATCAGCAAGACGATCAGGTAGCATTCGGGATGATTTACAGCGATCGAGTTGGCAATATTCTGCAAAAGCACCGTTTTGCCCGTCCGCGGCGGCGCAACAATCAACGCGCGCTGGCCCTTGCCAATCGGGCAGACCAAATCGATGATTCGGGCAGACCGGTCCTTTATGGTTGGATCTTCGACTTCCATCTTCAAACGCTCATCCGGGTACAGCGGCGTCAAATTGTCAAAGTGAACTTTGTGCCGTGCCTTTTCCGGGTCGTCAAAGTTGATCCGCGTGACTTTCGTCATGCAAAAGTATTTTTCATTGTCGCGCGGTGCAGCAATCGCACCTTCAATCGTGTCGCCAGTGCGCAGGCTGAATTGCCGGAGGATTTCCGGCGAGACGTAAATGTCATCCGGGCCCGGCAGATAATTGGCGGATGGGCTGCGCAGAAAACCAAATCCGTCCTGAAGCACTTCCAAAACACCATCGCCGCCGATTTCCCAGCCATCCTCGGCATGTTCCTTCAGAAGGGCAAACATCATCTCGCCCTTGCGCATGCTGGGGGCGTTTTCGATCTCCCACTCCTCGGCCATTGCCAGCAATTCTGCCGGGGTTTTGGCTTTCAGATCAGCAAGATTCAAATGCTCAACAGTCATTATGGGTCATCCTCGGGCGCACCCGTCACAGGGTCAGCAGCAGCAATGTCAATGGAAAGCGGGATGGCCGAATGGCCGCGCTGCTGACGACCTATGACCAGCCCTTCGCAAAGTCAACCGTTTCAGAACTTCACGATCACAGCAAACACGATAACGACCATGAAAACAGTCGGGACTTCGTTCATCATACGGTACTGACGCCCAGTCAAGACGTTGGTTCCGTTCATGAAATCC
>JBIHZO010000444.1:0-3220 GCA_044231405.1 Cypionkella sp.
CGTGGCCGCCACAGGCGATATTGGCGCTGGTCACAATGTTCAGCATCGCGGCGTCGTCGCCCATCGACCATGGGCCGAAGCCCTCGCCAAGGTCGGAATTCAGGTCGATCTGGATCATGTGGCTGCCCCCCGGTTTGAGGTCATGTTAGGACAAGCCCGCCCGGTTTGCCATTGCCAAGCCAGTGTGGCAAAGCCCGCATGTTTTCATCATAAGGCGCATCGCATGACCCCCACCTATCTTGTCACCCATTCCGGCGGGTTCCATGCTGACGAATTGATGTCCAGCGTGGTGCTGACCCGGCTTTTCCCCGATGCGCAGATCATTCGCAGCAGGGCGGCCGAATGGATCACGCCGGGCGCGGACCGGATCATCTATGATGTCGGCGGGGCCTATGATGCCCAGACGCGGATCTTCGACCACCATCAGCGCGGCGCGCCTTTGAGGGACGACGGTCAGCCGCTCAGTTCCTTCGGGTTGATCTGGCGGCATTTCGGGCGTGATTATCTGGCGGCGATGGGTGTGCCGGATGGGCATGTCGAAGCGGTCTACGCGTCCTTTGATGCCAATTTCGTGCTGCCCGTGGACCTTGTTGACAATGGCGCGGTCAGTGTCTCGGTGGCGGGACCGCTGGCGGCGATGACATTGCCGGGTCTGCTGGAGACGCTGAAACCTGATTTCGACGAAACCGATCCCGAAGCCGAGGACCGGGCCTTTCACACCGCCCTGACCATTGCGCGCGCCTTTGCCGAGGCGCGGGTGCAGCGTTCTGCAGCGAAACTGCGGGCGGAATCGATCGTGCTGGCGGCCATTGCGACGGCTGGTCCGGGGCGGGTGTTGGAACTGCCGCAGGGCATGCCGTTTCGCCCGGCCATCGTGAAGGCCCGCGCGGATCATCTGCTGTTCGTGGTGCATCCGCGCCAACAGGATTGGTGCCTGACAGGCATTCGGCGTGCCGAAGACGGCTTTGCCCTGCGCGCCGATCTGCCAGCCACCTGGGCCGGGCTGACCCTTGGCGATCTTGAGGCCGCAAGCGGCGTGGCGGGCGCAAGTTTCTGCCACAACGGCCGCTTTATTGCCGCTGCCCAAACCCGCGGGGCGGCTTTGGCGATGGCTGCGCTGGCGGTGGCCGCGGCGGAGCAGGCCGGGCTGTAGTTTAGGGCTTGGGCAAGGCGGCCTTGGCTTCTGCCGCTGCGAGCCATTCGCGGGCGGCGATTTGGGCCGCCGCCACTTCTTCGTGGGTCAGAGATGCCTCCAACTGGTCACGCAGGGCGGGAGCTTCGGGATGCGCACGGGCGGCGGCGATGTTGGCAAAGGTGTAGGCGCGGGGCCTGTCAGCCTCGACCCCGCTGCCCGACGCCAGGGCAAGCGCCACCTCATAGAGGCCCATCGCGTTGCCTTCGTCGGCTGTGCGGGTGAAGAGTTCAAACGCCTTGGCCGCGTCAGCCTCGACCGCATTGCCCTGTTTGTAGGATAGGGCGACGAAATTGGTGGCGGCGACATGGCTCTGGTCGGATGCCAGTTGCCAGTATTCCAGCGCCCGGGTCTGATCCTTGGCGACACCGCGCGCCTCGGCATAGCAGACACCGCAGTTGAACTGCGCGTTGGCCTCGCCCAGATCGGCGGCCTGACAGATCAGTTCGGCGCCTTTCTGGAAGTCACGGATCACGGTTTGGCCATCCAGATACATCAGGCCAAGCCGGTTCAGCCCCATCGGACTGACCTTTTCGGCGGCCCGTTTGTAAAGTGCCGCCGCCTGATGCAGGTTTGGCGCGGTGCCGACGCCAAGTTCAAACATCCGGCCCAGATAGAAGGCGCCGTCGCCGTCGCCCGCATCATAGGCCGCTTGAAACTCTTTTGCGGCGGCGGTGGGGTTGTTGGCGTCCAGCGCCGCAAGCCCTGCGGGAATGTCGGCGAAAGCCGGGCTGCAGGCGAAAGCAAAAATCCAAACGGCGACTGAAAACGGCGCGGTTGATCGCATGGGAAATCTCCTTGGGGCGGAACCTTACAATGCCGAAACCGTAGCCCTTTGGCAGATGCGAGACAACTGCGATGCGCCTGCGCTGTCAGATCGGTGCAAGCCGGTGAAAGCCCGCGCGTTCATAGATCAATGCAGCCCCGTCCTGCTGACTGATGCCCACGATCTGACCAATGAAAATGCAGTGCGACCCCGCTTCGGTGGCGTTTGTGACCTTGCACGACAGCCCAAGCAGTGCGCCCGACAACAGTGGCAAGCCACGGTCATCCGGGTGCCAGTCGCCAAGCGAGAACTTGTCGTCCCCCGTCACGCCTGCCATTCCGGCAAAGCGTTGCGCCATCGCGCCATCGTCGCCGGGCAACAGATTGACGTTGAACAGCCCGCTGTCCTGCACCGCCGCACAGGTGCCGGTGGCGCGGTTCAGGCAGACCAGCAGGCTGGGCGGATCGGCCGTCACCGAACAGACGGCGGTGGCGGTGATGCCGCGCCGCTGGGTTCCCGCCAGGGCTGTGACAATCGTCACAGCCCCGGGAAAGCGCGCCATAGCGGCGCGGAAGCTGGCGGCGTCGATGGGCGCGGTCATGTCAGGCCGCCTTGAGTTCGGCCAGATAGCTGGCGGCGGCGGTTGGGTCGGCGAACCACGGGAAGAAGTCTCGCGGATCGTCAAAGCCGTTGGTCATGCGATGGGCCAGACGCGGTTCTGCGCAGGCCGTGCCCATGATTTCCAGAATGAACGGCGGCGGCGGTTGCAACATCATGTTGGTCCAAGTGACCACCCATTGCGCGTAATCCCAGAACTGGTTGAAGGTGCCCTGCATCCACACTTCGTCAAAGGGCCTGTCGCCGTGGTCCAGAATGCGTTTCAGATAGATCGCGGCGGCTTTGGCGGCGTTGTTCGACCCCTGCCCGGTGATGGGATCGTTCAGACAGACCGCATCGCCGAGGCCCAGAACCTTGCGCCCCGAGGGCAGGGTGGCAACCGGGTGCCGGATGGTGGGGGCAAAGCGGCCCGCAAGGATGCCGTTGTTGTCGGTCAGCTGGCAGGTTTTGGAACGTTCATATTCCCATGGCAGGTAGGTTTTCAGGATGTTCAGCGAGGTTTCAAGGTGTTGCGCCGGGGTCTTGACGTCGGCCCAGCAATCCATCGGGCCGCCGGGGATGCCTTCGAACACCATGATCTCGCAGGGGCCGGTGGTGGTCAGCGCCGGGAAGACAAAGTATTCGCCGACGCCGGGGATCAGGTT
>JBIHZO010000445.1:0-3219 GCA_044231405.1 Cypionkella sp.
GCCATTGATTCAAGGCATCGTGATCCTGTTTGCGGTGATTTTCACCGGCGTGAACCTGTTGGTGGACCTGTGCTACGCCGCCCTCAATCCCCGGCTGCGCCATGCTTGATGGCCGTTCGCAAGTGAAGCGCAAGCTGCCGCCGCGACTGATCCTGTCGGGCGCATGGCTGATCCTGCTGGCATTGGCCGCCATATTCGCGCCATGGCTCGCACCGAAAGACCCCCTCGCCCAAGATCTGTTTCTGGGCCAACTGCCCCCCGTCTGGATGCAGGGGCACGAGCCGGGCTACTATCTTGGCACCGATTCTTTGGGTCGCGACGTGCTGTCGCGCATTCTTTATGGCACGCGTCTGGCGTTGACCGTGGCGTTGATCGCAGGGACCATCACCTGCATCATCGGCGCAGGGCTGGGACTGCTTGCCGGCTTTCTGCGCGGTTGGGTCGATCTGCTGATCAGCCGCGCGATTGACATCTGGATGGCCTTCCCGCCGGTGCTGTTTTCAATCCTGCTGATCGCCGTTCTGGGCCCCGGCCTGATGTCGATCATCATCGCCATTGTCGTCATCGACTGGACCCGCTTTGCCCGGGTGATCCGGGCCGAGGCGATGGCTCAGGGTGCGATGGATTACGTCGCATCCGCCCAAGTCTCCGGGCGTGGCCGCCTGTCCACCATGGTCACGGAAATTCTGCCCAACGTGCTGCCCACCATCATCGTCCTGCTGACGCTGGAGATGGGCATCGCCATCATTGTCGAGGCCATCTTGTCCTTTGTGAACCTGTCCATCTCGACCGACGATCCCACATGGGGTGGCATGATCGCCGAAGGCCGCACGTCAATCCACCAGGCGTGGTGGGTGCTGGTGTTCCCGCTGATCACGTTGTTCCTGACCGTCCTCAGTTTCTCGCAACTGGGCGAAGGGTTGAAAGACCGCTTCGATCCGGTGCTGAGATGAGCTTTTTGTCCATCCGCAACCTGTCCGCGCGGCTGAAAGGTCGCCCCGACCGTATCCTGCGCAACGTGTCGCTGGACGTGGCCGCAGGCGAGGTGCGCGGGCTGGTGGGCGAGTCCGGCGCCGGCAAGTCGATGATCGGCAAGGCCATCTTGGGCACTCTGCCGGGGTCGGTCGAGATCACCGCAGGGGAAATCTGGCTCGATGGTGTCGATCTGCAAAAGCTGTCCCCGATGGATCGCCGCCGCATGATCGGGGCGAAATGCGCCCTGATCCCGCAAGACCCGTTGACCGCCCTGAACCCCTCGCGCCGCATTGGGCCACAGATCACCGACCGGCTGGTCGATATCCTGCGCTGGACCCGCGCGGATGCGGACAAACGGGCGTTGGAACTGCTGTCCGAAGTGCATATCCCGGACCCCGCGCGTGTGATGCGCAGTTATCCGCATGAATTGTCGGGCGGCATGCGCCAACGCATCCTGATCGCGTCGGCCTTTGCGGCAGAACCCAAGCTGATCGTCGCGGATGAACCCACCACGGCCCTTGATGTGACGGTGCAAAAGCAAATCCTGAAGTTGATCGCGGAAATGCAGGCGCGGCATGGCACGGCGTTGCTGTTTGTGACCCACGATCTGGGTGTGGTGTCCAAGGTGTGCCAAAGCCTGTCGGTGCTTTATGCTGGTCTGGTGCTGGAAGACACGCATATCAAACAGTTTTTTCAGAACCCAAAACATGCCTATTCCCGCGCCCTTTTGGCCGCGACGCCAAAATACACCGATCCAAACGGCAGCCTGCAGCCGGTGCCAGAGGCCGTGATCACAGCCACCCGCGCCGAAGTCGCTGCCGCCGACAGGAGCGCCCATGCTTGACTTACCCCACTCAGATTTGATCCCCCCGGTCACCCACGCCCGCAACCTTTACCAAATCGACAATTTGCGGCTGTCGCTGGCCGACATGACCCGCAAACCCCTCATCGGCGCGGCCCCGCGTCTGGAAATCCTGAAAGGGCTGAATTTCGCCATTCAGAAGGGTGAGATTTTGGGCATCGTCGGCGGCTCGGGATCGGGGAAATCCACGCTTGGGCGGGCTTTGGTGCGCTTGTTGGAACCCTCGGGCGGCAGCATCCGTTTTGACGGCATCGACATCACACATCTTGCGGAACCCGAATTGCGCCCGCTGCGCCGCCGTTTTCAGATGATCTTTCAAGACCCGATGAGCAGTCTGAACCCCCGCCACCGCATTGCCCAGATCATCGCCGCCCCCCTGCATCTGCACGGCGTCGCCAACCCACATGCCGGCGCGCTTGAGGCCCTTGATCACGTCGGCCTGTCGCGCAGCTTTGCCGGTCGCTATCCGCATGAATTGTCGGGCGGCCAGCGTCAGCGTATCGGCATAGCCCGGGCGATTGCGCTGAAACCTGATTTCATTCTGGCCGATGAAATTGTGTCAGGGCTGGATGTATCCAGTCAGGCGCAGGTTCTCAACCTTTTGGAAACACTGGTGAAAGACCTCGGCCTGACACTGGCTTTCATCAGTCACGATCTGTCGGTGATTCGCCGCCTGTGCAGTCGCATCCTTGTGCTGCACCACGGCGCCATCGTGGAAAACGCCGCCACGGCAGAACTGTTTGCCCATCCGAAGGCGCAATATACCCGCGATCTGCTGGATGCCATCCCCCTGCCCGACCCCAATCAGGTCTGGGTCTGAACGGTTTCATCTTGGTAAAAATTTCCAGACCGGAAGCTCAGGCTTCCGGTTAACCAGAGGCTTCCACAGCATGCCCTACAGACGCGGCAAGTCCACGACGCCCTTTTTCAGGATAAAGCAGCCGTAAGGCCCCGGATCAGAGGTCCGCACAACCACAAAGGCCCGCTTGGCCGCCTCATAAAACGCGAAACGCTCCAGCGCCTGCATCTGCACCGCCCGCCCCTCGGCGGTTTCAATCACCGCCTGCATCAGCGCAAACACCGGCACCACTGCTGCAGGATCGCCCACCACCTGCATCCGCGACACCGGAGCATCGACGAATGTATCCAGCGCCATCAGCGTCAGAATCGCCGCAGCGCCCGTGGGAATATCGCAGCCAACCATGTCCACGACCCGGCCAAAGGTGGTCTCGGCGGCAATCGTCGCCGCCGGATGGTTCACGTCGCAGATTACCAGATCATCGCCATGCCCCATCAGCATCAGCGCGTGCACGATTTCCGCCGACAGATGCCGGTCTATGCCTTTCAGCATCTGCTCCACCGCCCCCTACTTGACTGCACCC
>JBIHZO010000447.1:0-3203 GCA_044231405.1 Cypionkella sp.
CGCATGGCCGAGGGTTTCCCTTCAAGCACACGCCATTTTATCCAACGGTGGCAAGGTCTTGGCGCATTGCATGGGCGGCTGTGGGCGCTCGGGAACCGCCCTTCTGCGCCTGATGGTCGAATCGGGCGAAGACCCCATCCCCGCCCTGACCCGCCTGCGCGCCGCGCGCCCCTGCGCCGTCGAAACCCCGGCGCAATTTGCTTGGGCCTCAGTCCTGATTCCCTAAAACCAGACCAAAATTTGCGTTCATCGGTCCAAAAATATCCCACGGGCTGTGGCAAGTGTTTGACAAGGCAAATGCGTTGCCTGGTCTGAAACCCCACGAAGGCCAGCCCCACAAACCTACTCCACCCGCTTGCCCTTGCGGTGCGCCTTGCCCAAAGCCTGCGCTTTTGCCTTGGCCTGCTTCAGGGTCTGCGTGTTCGACCCCGCCTCGACCCCCAGTTTTTGCCACCGCGCCACCCTTGCCGCGTCCACCACCCCCGCCGCGATCCCGGCCTGCACGGCACAGCCCGGCTCATGCGCATGGGTGCAGTTGCGGAAACGGCAGTCCCCGGCCAGCGCCACCAGATCGCCGAACAATGCCGCGATCCCGCTTTCCGCATCGGTCAGTTGCAATTCGCGCATGCCCGGCGTGTCGATCAGCCAACCGCCGCCCGGCAGCGCCAGCATGTTGCGGCGTGTGGTGGTGTGGCGACCCTTGGCGTCATCCTCGCGGATGCCGCCGGTGTCCTGAATGCTGGTCCCCAAGCCATTGGCAATGGTCGATTTCCCCACCCCCGACGATCCCAGCAGTGCCACCGTCCGCCCCGGTCCGCACCACGGCGCCAGTGCTGCCACCGCATCCGGTTCGCGCGCGTTCAGCGCCACCACCGCCAGATCGGGGGCCAGAGTTTTCGCCTGCGCGATATAGCTGTCCACATCCGCGCACATATCCGCCTTGGTCAGCACGATCACCGCTTCGACCTCTGACGTCGTCGCCAGAATCATGAACCGCTCCAACCGCCCGATGTTGAAATCGTTGTTGCACGAGGTCACGATGAACAGCGTATCCAGATTGGCGGCGATCAACTGCCGTTCCGCCCCTGATCCTGCCGCGCGGCGTTGCATCAGGCTACGGCGATCCAGAATGCGGGTGACGCGCGACAGATCGTGCAAAACCCAGTCGCCCACCGCCAGATCAGCCATCGGCATGTCGGGGCGCAGGAAAAGGGTGATCGGCCCGGCCTCGCCCAGCCCCTCGACCCGGGCGCGGTGGACTGATGTCAACCGCGCGGGCGGGTGGCCCGCGTCTTCATCGGTGATCTGATCCGCGAAATCGGCGGTCCAACCAAGGTCGGCAAGGGAGTATTGGGACAAAGACGGGCCTTTCAGGCAGGGCAGGGGCCACATTAGGCCCGGCGGGGGGCGATAGGCAAGCAAGGGCTTGAACCCACCCTCATTTGCGCCGACTTTGGGCAAAAGAGGAGTCGCCGCCATGGCCCGCATCGCCATTCTGACCATATCCGACCGCGCCAGCCGGGGCGAATACGAAGACCGCGGCGGCCCTGCGGCCGAGGATTGGCTGCGCCGGGTGATCACCTCGCCGTTGGAAATCCAGCGCCGGATCACTCCCGACGGTCGCGCCGAAGTCGCAGCCCAGTTGCGCGATCTGGCCGATGTTTGGGGGGCCGACCTTATTCTTGCCACGGGCGGCACTGGCCCCAGCCCGCGCGATCTGACGCCCGAGGCGATGGCGGATGTGATCACGATGGCGTTGCCCGGTTTTGGCGAAGCGATGCGCGCCGCCAATTCCCGTGTCGTCGCCACGGCCATCCTGTCCCGCCAAGGGGCAGGTCTGCGTGGCAAGACGCTGATCATCACGCTGCCCGGCAGCCCGAATGCCATCGGCACCAGCCTTGAAGCGGTCTTTGCCGCCGTACCCTATTGTCTGGACCTGATGGGTGCCGCCCGCATAGAAACAGACCCCGAAATCATCAAGGCCCACAGGCCAAAGTAGGCCGGGTTCTGGGCCCATCTCACCGATCGCCGCACTGTTCAGGCCCCGACGTCCTGTTGCGGCAACAACTGCACTGCGTTGATCTGCCAACCCTCCGGCGTCTCAATCATCTGGTAATCCAGCAAATGCGTGCGCCCCATATCGTCGGTGATCATCACCCGCTGCCACAGGTTCCCCGCCACGGTGCGCAATTCCAGCATTTGCACCGCGCCGTGCCGCCAGACCATCGGATAGCCCTGCTTGACCATCGCGCCGAAATTGTCCGGCGTCCCGAAAATGCCCTTGATATTGGGCGAGGCATAGCGGAACGCCGCCGCGAAATCATCGGCCAGAAAGGCGTCCAGCTGGGATTGGATGGTGCTTTCAATCGGCTTGTCCTGCGCCTGCAAGGGTGCTGCCAAAAACGCCGCCGTCATCAGTCCGTAAAGGCAAAATCGCATGGTTGATCCCCTTGGTTACGTCCCCCATTCAAACGATAGGACGCGTTGACCAAAGGTCAAAGAAAAAGCCCCAGCACTGCCGCCGGGGCCAATTCTCCACAAATCCGCACAGATCAGCCGATCAATTCGCCCGCCAAGCCCCTGTCCAGCAGCGCCACGCTTTCCGCGATGCCGTAAAGCGCCACAAACCCGCCAAAGCGCGGGCCGTCGCTCGCGCCCAGCAGCACCTCGTACAGCGCCTTGAACCAATCGCGCAGCGGCTCAAAGCCGTGGTCCTTGCCGACGGCGAAGACCATGGATTGCAGCGCCTCGTCGTCCAACCCGCCCTCCCAGGCCACCAACCGCGCCCGCAGCTCGACCATTGCAGCACGTTCAAGGTCAGACGGCAAACGGAACACGCGCGTCGGCGCGATCCGGTCCGCAAAATAGCGCACGGCAAAGCCCGCCGCCGCGTCCATGTCCGGGTTGCCTTCGGGCGACGCATCCGGCGCGTAGCGCTTGATAAAGCCCCACAGACCTTTGGCATCCTTGGCCCCTGACACCGAGGCCAGATTCAGCAACATGCCAAAGCTGACCACCATCTTCGATTCCGGCGGCTGCCCCGAATGAATATGCCAGACCGGATTGTTCACCTGCGCATCGATTTCCTGCGTCGGATAGGCCCGCAACTGCTGGTGATATTCATCCATGGCGCGCGGGATCACGTCAAAATGCATCCGCTTGGCGGTTTTCGGCTTTTGATACATGAAGTACGACAGGCTTTC
>JBIHZO010000446.1:0-3203 GCA_044231405.1 Cypionkella sp.
CAGCCAGAAGCTTGGAATCCGCTGCCATTCCTTCATCCCGGTGCTGGCCGAGCCGATATGAACGACCCGGCTTTCCAGCACATAATCGGTGGGCCAACCGGCCATTGCCGCCCGCCGACAGAGATCAGTTTCCTCGAAATACAGAAAGAATCTCTCGTCGAACAAACCGATCTGATCCAGCACCGATTGCCGCATCATCAGACTGGCCCCGGCCAACCAATCGACCGGCCCTGATGTCTGTGGAATGGGCTGCGCAACAATGAAATCGCGCAAAATCCGGCTGACGGGGCCAAAACGGATTTGCGCCTCAAACTCGGCTGCGATCGACGGAAACCGGAATGCGGTGCGGTGAGCCTCGCCGTCCGGGCCGTGAATGTAGCTGCCGGCAAACCCGGTTTGCGGATGCAGTTGCAGGTGCACCAGCAGGGCCGCAATCGCCTGCGGTTCGGGAAAAGCATCCGAGTTCAGGATATAGACGAAATCGGGTTTCGTCCCATCCGGCATGCCAGCACGAATACCAAAGTTGTTGCCCGCACCAAAGCCGCCGTTGTGCCCCGATTGCAGCACCCGCACCGCTTGCGGACCGGTATCCCAACCGCATGCCTGCACATGAGCAAACATCCGTTCATAAGACCCGTCGCCCGAGTCATTGTCCACAATCACCAGCGCGCCTTCGATGCCATCCAACGCCCGCAACGCGGCCTCAGCCGCTTGCAGCGTCATCTCGGGTGAACGCCAGTTCAGAATGACCGTCAGCAACTGCATCATTCCGCTGCCGATGCAAATGGAACCACACGACCCAAACCCTGCCCCGCGCCGCCAGATTCGGCCAGCGTAATCACCGCACGCATTCGCGCGGCCAGCACCCGCACATTGGGTTCCAAGACCATCGAGTCGTGATCTCCGGGAACTTCGATCACCTCCAACGCGGGCGCAAACTCTGTCAGGTCATTGTCATCAAACACATATTCCTTGGCTCGACTGACCCAACGGCCCCCCGTCACCGACCAAGCCCGATCCAGTGGCGGGCGGAACAGCACCGTTGTGCCAGACCGCAGCGTCATCTGATACCCCGGCAAGGCCGCCCGGAACGCCGCCTCGATCGCAGCATTGTGGAACTGCGCATCGCCGGCCTCGGCCACTTTGGGCGCATGTTTCTGCCTCTCCCAAGCCCAACGCGCCCGCGCCCAATCGATCAGATAGCCCGGCCCTCGCGCGCGCAGTCCGGCCCATTTGATCAACGCTTTGTCCACCCGCGACAACACAGGCCGCATTGGGCGCGGCGTGTCCAGCAGCACCAGCACCGACACCACTTCGCCTGCGGCCTCCAACTGACGCGCCATCTCCCAAGCGGTCAGACCGCCACCAGAAAAGCCGCCCAGCATGTAGGGACCATGCGGCTGCACCTGCCGCAGTTCGGAAATATAATCCTGCGCGGCCTCCGGCAAAGTCCTATGGGGGTCCGCGTCGCCATAAAGCCCGCGCGCCTGCAGCCCGTAGAATGGCCTATTGCCACCCAAAAGCTGCGCCAGATGCCGCAGGTTCAAAACGTTGCCAAACATCCCGGCGACAAGGAAGAATGGCTGACGCGCCCCACCCTCACCCTGATGCATCGGCACAAGATGGGTGAAGCGCCGCACCGGAGCCTTGATCGTCGCTTCCGCCACCTCGCCGATCTGATCCAAGATCAGCGCCGCACAACGGGCAATCGTCGGGGCCTCAAACAGCACCGAAATCGGGAAATCAACGCGATACGCCTTTTTCACCATCGCAAACAGCCGCACCGCGATCAGACTGTGGCCGCCCAGATCGAAAAAGCTGTCTTCAACCCCCACCTGCGATACGCCCAGCAGATCTTGCCAGAACCCGACCAGTGAACGTTCAATATCATTCCGCGGCTCAACATAATCCGTGTCCAGATCGGGGCGTGCAAAGCTTTGGCCTTCCACCCGTGCGGCCTCGGCATCAGAGGTCTGGCGGATCAGCGCGGGCAGATCCAGTGACGACACGATCACCTGACTGCCGCCCACTGCCACCGCGCGCGCGAAGGCGGCGGCCCCCTCTTCCGGCCGGATGCCCATGCTGAACGCGTGCAGCAGCCGATCCTCGGCGGGTGATGTCGGCCTTTGTGCCGCATCTTCGTCAAACTCCAGGTCGCGCGGCTCTGGCTTGGCAAAGGCCAAAGCCCCCTCCAGCCGCCGGATCGAAAAGCCCTCGATCTCCACACATACTTCGCCATCCGCGGTGGCCAGCGTCACATCAAAGCGCGCGGTTGGATCGCTTGCCCGGTTCGGGCCAGCATTGCGCACCCAAGAAACGACGGTTGCGGGCAGCCCCCGCAAAACCCGGATGCGCGCATAGGACACCGGCACCCACAGATGTTCGGGGCGATAGCCGTCGATCAGACCCATCGCCCAACCCGTCGCCATGTCCATCAGCGCCGGGTGCAAAATCCACGGCCCGGCCTCGGCGGCAAAGGCATCGGGCAGGCTTAACGTCGCCAACCCCTCTTGCGCCGCCAAAGCCCGCGACCGGATCACCCGCCAACGTGGCCCAAAGGCCAGATGCGCCTCTTGCGGACTGACCAGACCATCGCCGCGTTCGGGTTCCGGCAACCGCGCGGCAATCGAAGCCAGATCAATCCGACCCGCCCCCGCAACAGACAAGATCCGCGCCTGTGCGTGCAATTGCCATCCTTGGCGGCCCGCCACGGTCAGGCCAGAGCGCAGATCAAATTCATACCCTTCATCGCTTCGGATCAGCCGCGCGCGGATATCACGCAGCTCGGTATCCGCCACGTCCAAAGGCCGGAAGAAGTAAAGATCCTGCAGTTCAAACGCCCCGACCTCGCCTTGCGCCCGCATCGCCTCGGCGGCGATTTCCACAATGCCGGTGCCCGGGATCAAAGCCTGCCCCGCTTTGGTGCGGTGCCCGTCCAGAACCCATTGCTCGATGCCATAGCGCGCAGTGAACAAGCGGTTTCCGCTGGCATCAAAGGTCGCTTCAGCCAGCATCGGCTGGACAATCGGCACGCGCGGCGCGGGCGGTCTGTCGCCGGTGCGGTCGGCCAAAGCCTCGGCGGCCATGCCGACCCCGGTCCAGATCCCCCAGTTCAACGCCAGAACCCGCGTCTTGCCCCCTGCCCGCGATCTGGCAAAGGCATTCAGGAATTCATTCGCCGCCACATAGTCGATCTGCCCCAC
>JBIHZO010000082.1:0-10545 GCA_044231405.1 Cypionkella sp.
GCGTTGCCGCACTGGAGGCTTTGCCCGCGCCCGATCTGACCGCCTTCGATGCGCGCCTCGCCACGTTCGAGGCCCGGCTGACCGCGATTGAGCAGATGCCGGCGGGAGAAGGCACCTCCCGGGCAACAACCGCTGCGCAGGACGCGGCGCTTCGTGCGTTGCAGGCAGAGGTACAGGCGCTGAAAGCTGCCGCCACCCCCGCTGCTGCGCAAGCCATCACCGCCAAAGCCGAAGAGCAATTGCAGCAGGCCGAAGCCGCCGCCGCGCAGATCAAGGCCGAGGCGGAAGCACTGGCGAAAACCGCCGAAACCCGTGCCGCGCTGGGCCGCTTGCAGGCAGCGCTGGACAGCGGCGCGCCTTACGCCGCCGTTCTGCCCACTTTGCCCGACCTGCCCACGGTTCTCACGGAGGCAGCCGAAACCGGATTGCCCACCCTTGCCGCGCTGCAAGACAGTTTTCCAATCGCCGCGCGTGCAGCTCTCGAGTCAGCATTGCGCGCCAATATGGGCGAAAGCTGGTCTGACCGTGTCACCAGTTTCCTGCGCACCCAGACCGGGGCGCGGTCGCTGGAACCGCGTGAGGGCACCGATCCGGACGCCATCCTGTCGCGCGCCGAAGCCGCCCTTGCCACGGGCGATCTGCCCACCACTCTGACCGAACTCGCAACCCTGCCACCCGAGGCGCAGCCGGCCCTGACCGCATGGCGCGCGACTGCCGAAAAACGACTGGTCGCCGCACAAGCCGTGGCCGATCTTGCCGCCACAATAGGGGAATAGCGCAGATGATCTGGTCCTTGGTCAAAGTAGTCCTGTTCATCGCTGCCATCGCTGGCCTGACTTTTGGGGCAGACCGACTGCTGAACACTCAGGACGGCATCCGCATCGCCGCTGGCGGCTGGGAATTCACGCTTGGCCCGCTGCAAACCGTGATCCTGCTTTTGGCAATGATCGTCCTGATCTGGCTGTTGATGCGCACCGTCGGGCTGATCGTGGCGGTCTTGCGCTTTTTCAACGGCGACGAAACCGCGATTTCCCGTTACTTCGACCGCAACCGCGAACGCAAGGGCTATCAGGCGCTGAACGATGGGCTTTTGGCCTTGGCGGCTGGTGAGGGCCGTTTGGCCTTGATGCGCGCGCAGCGGGCCGAGAAGTTTCTGGCGAAACCTGAGCTGACCACCCTGTTGGTGGCCCAGGCCGCCGAAGCCGCAGGAGATGGAAAACGCGCGACAGAGGCGTACAAGACGCTTTTGGCCGACGACGCCACCCGCTTTATCGGTGTGCGCGGTCTGCTGAAGCAAAAGCTGGCTGAAGGCGATACAGATACCGCGCTGAAGCTGGCCGAAAAGGCGTTCGAATTGAAACCCAAGCACGCCGAAACGCAGGATATCTTGCTGAAATTGCAGTCCGAAAAGTCGGATTGGGCGGGCGCGCGCACGACTTTGGGCGCAAAGCTGAAGGGCGGCACCCTGCCGAAGGATGTCTTCCGTCGGCGCGATGCCGTGCTGGCCCTGCAAGAGGCGCGCGGTGTGATGGATGAGGCTTCGACCATTGAACAACGTGAAGCGGCGATTGAGGCGAACAAGCTGTCGCCCGATCTGATTCCGGCCGCCGTGATGGCTGCGCGGGGGCTGATCGACAAGGGCGACAAGAAGACGGCCACCCGCGTGCTGAAAAAGGCATGGGAGGCCCGGGCCCACCCCGAACTCGCCGCCGCCTTTGCCGAGATAGAGCCGGACGAAACTGCGCAAGCCCGCCTGAAACGCTTTCGCTTGCTGACCGCCCTGCACCCAGATCACGACGAAACCCGCCTTTTGCTCGCCGAATTGCACATCGCCGCTGAGGATTTCCCCGAGGCGCGGCGTGCACTTGCCGACATCATCGACCGCCACCCGACTCAGCGCGCCCTTGCCATCATGGCCGCGATCGAACGCGGTGAAGGCAGCGATGACGCCGTGGTGCGCGGCTGGATGTCGCGCGCCCTGACTGCCCCGCGCGGGCCGCAATGGTGCTGTGACAAATGTCAGGCCATCCATGCCACATGGGGCCCGATCTGCGAGAACTGTGGCGGGTTTGATACGCTCAGCTGGCGCGAGCCGGTCGAATCCATCGGCCCCAGCGCCACTGCCGCAGAATTGTTGCCGCTGATGGTCAGCGCTCCGATCCACGCCCCGGTGAAAGTCGAGGAACCCGAGTCGGAAATCATTGATCTGGCCGCAGTGGCCCGCAGTGCCAACTGAATCGGGTTTCCCTCAATCTGATTCAGATTGAAGAAAATCCAGGACAAGTATGGATTGGGTGTGTTGCGTGTTGCGGTTCTTGGTTGACGAACTGCTTGCAGGGTCATAATAGGAGCGCGGGCCGCTGTAGCTCAGCTGGTAGAGCACGTCATTCGTAATGATGGGGTCGGGAGTTCGAGTCTCTTCAGCGGCACCACTTATCATCTTTGCAAAGTCCAATCATGTTCGGCGCATGCCAATCGGCTTGACCGCACGACCGAATTGGTTAACCTGTTAAGTGACAGGAGACGTCATGCCACATCTGACAGTCGAATATTCCGCAAACCTGAACAGTGACATGACCGCGCTGTGCAGGGATCTGCACGCGGCGATGATGCAGTCGGGTCTGTTCGACCTGGGGGCGATCCGCGTGCGTGCGCGGCCCTGCCCACATTATGCGATTGCCGATCAACTGCCGGAAAATGCCTTTGCTGATATGATCTTGCGCATCGGTCAGGGCCGCAGCGAGTCAGATCAGGCATCCCTCGGTGCGGCGCTGATGCAAGTGGCGCGGGCACATTTTGCCGCGCAACTGGCCCGCCCGCATTTCGCCCTGACGCTGGAGGTGCAGGAAATTTCCGCCGCCCTCAGTTGGAAAACCAACGCCATCCACCCCCGCCTTCGCCAGAAATAAGGATCCGCCATGCCCGCGCCCACAAACCACCTCAAGGCCGCGCTGGCCGCCAAACAGCCGCAGTTTGGCATCTGGCTGAACCTTGCCAGCCCTTACTCGGCAGAACTTCTCGCCGGGGCTGGTTTTGATTGGCTGTTGATCGACGGTGAACATGGCCCGAACTCGATCCCCACCATTCTGGCGCAGGCGCAAACGATTGGCAGCCGCTGCAACGTCGTGGTGCGCCCACCGATTGGCGAGACCTGGATGATCAAGCAAATCCTCGATCTGGGCGCGCAGACGGTTCTGGTGCCGATGATCGAAAGTGTCGAACATGCCGCGCAGATGGTCCGCGCCATGCGCTATCCGCCCGAAGGCGTGCGCGGGCTGGGGGCCTCTGTCGCGCGGGCGGCTGATTTTGGTCGGATTGCGGACTATCTCGACTCTGCCAACCGTGAAACCTGCTTGCTGCTGCAAGTGGAAAGTCGTGCGGGTCTGGCGGCGTTGCCGGGCATTCTGGACCTCGACGGCGTTGACGGCGTGTTCATTGGCCCGTCTGATCTTGCCGCCGATATGGGCTATCCCGGCAACACGGCGGCACCGGAAGTCCAGGCCGCGATTGATGCGGCACTGCTGGCGATTGTCGCCTCGGGCAAATCTGCGGGCATCCTGACGTTTGATACCGCTGCAGCCGCGCGTTACAAGGCGATGGGCGTGACCTTTATCGGCGTGGGCGGCGATATTCCGTTGCTGATGAAGGCCGCAAGCGCCTTGGCCAACACCGTGCGCAACGCCTAAGCCGCCTGAGCCATCAGAGCGGCACAGGTGCCCAGCGGCATCATATCCGGGCCCAGAACCAGCAAATCATCGGCATCGCGCCCGATGATCTGTGCCAGACCCGGCGCGCCAATCACCATGGCCGGCACCGTCACCGCCATGCGCAACGCTGCCTCTGGCGTGATGCCCAGCACCCGCACCAACCGTGCCACGCTTTCGGCCATCGTTACATGCGCGCCCGCCAGCGACCCTTCGGCATTCACCAGACGCCCGCCGACCACCCGCACCTCTTGCCCGTAAAGCATGAAGCGGTCCGACCCGCCGACGGTGGACATGGCGTCCGACACCAGAAACATCCGGTCCGGCACTGGCCGCGCCCGGATCGCCAGTCCCAGCATGGCATCAGCCACATGGTGCCCGTCGCAGATAAATCCGCAATAGGCCGTCGAATTGATTGCCGCCCCCGTCACGCCCGGCGCGCGGTTCAACATGGGTGACATCGCATTGAAAAGATGGGTGAAACAGTTCGCCCCCTCGGCCAGCGCGGCCTGCACTGCCTCTGCCGTGGCATCCGAATGGCCGATGGAGACGACCGCCCCCGTCGCCACCAAAGCTGATATTTGCCCCCTCTGCACCGCTTCGGGCGCCAAGGTGATCTTCACGGCAATGCCCTTGTCGCGCAGTCGCCTGACATGTCCGATGGTCGTGCTGTCCAACGGCCGGATGAATTCTGCCGCGTGGGTGCCCCGGCGCGGCAAGCTCAGATGCGGGCCCTCGATGTGCAAACCCAGAAGGCCGCGCATGCCCTTGGCCTCTATCGCCGCATCCACCACATCCGCCAGCACCTCGGGCGTGTCGCTGATCACTGTCGGCAGAACGCCCACTGTGCCAAATCTCCGGTGTGCGGCAGCGATCACAGCCATCGCCTGAGCCGTGGGTGCATTGTTCAGCAGAGCATCGCCCCCGCCGTTGACCTGCAAATCCAGATAGCCCAGCGTCACGATGCCCGCCACATGGCGCCGGTCAGCCCCATGCGGAACATCGGCCAGCGCTGCCAACGCGACCACCCGGCCCGTCAGGATACCGATTGCCATCCCGCTGCGCAGGGCTTGGCCATCAAAGACCTGATCGGGGCAAAGCCAAAGGGGATGAGAGGATGTCATGGCATAGGCTCCTTGCCAAAGCCGTGGGGGGTGTCAAGGAAATAGGGATCGAGGGCCAACTGTATGCTGGCAAGAATCAACGCCTGTGGCATTGGCCCCGCAATCTGTGCCGCGCGCGCAATGATGCTGGGGCCAAAGGCCTGCGCCAACAACGGTGCCGGCAACTGGCGGCCCTGCAAATCGTCCAGCACGGCTTTGACCGCCGCCAGCGCCGCCGGCTGTGGCCAATAATAGCGGATACGGTCGGCCAGACCGAAATGCCGCTCTACCCGTAGATCGCCGCTGCCGCCCTGATAATGACCCTGCCAATTATCGGGCTGGGCCAACATCAACCGTTCCATCACGTCACAAAGCGGCTCTGTGCTGGCCCAACCGGCCTGCTGACGCAAACTGTCCAGCGCATACAGCGCCTGCCGATAGGCAAAGGTGAGGGCCGGACCAACCTTCTGGAATGCAAAGCCAAGCTGCGCCAGTCGCGGGAATACCGCCGGGTGCTGGTAGTCAGTCGAATGCGCCTCAAGGCAGACGCCCGGCCAATCGGCCAGCACCGCCAACAACCCCGGATCGCGGGCAGTCGGCATGTGATGAATGTCCATCGGCGAAAACTCGACCCCCGGCTGAACCACCAGCCCGCCGATCTGTGGCAGGGCGTGCCCCAACCCCGCCGCCCGGAACGCCATCGCATGGGCAGCCAGCGTTGCCGCCGCATTGGCAGGGGTGGTTGGTGCTGTGTCGCCATGCTCATCAGCGCGCGCGCCACCCGGAGGCGGCACCTCGGTGCCGATCACGAACAGCAACGCCCCCGGATCGCGCGCCGCTGCCAACGCCGCCGCCGCCAAATCTGCCGCACGCGCCGCTGCCAGACCATCACCCACCTGCGCCGCCTCGCCCTGACAGCCCTCGCTGCAATCAAGATGGATCTTGTTGAACCCGGCACGCACATAGTCTGCCACCAGCACGCGGGCCTTCGCCATCGCCAGATCCGCAGGCCCCTTGCGCCATGCCTGCGGCCCCAGATGGTCGCCGCCAAAGATGATCCGCGCCCGTGCCACCCCCGCCTCATCGGCAATGCCATGCACAAAGGCGATGAAATCTGCGGGCCGCATGCCAGTGTAGCCGCCATCCTGGTTGACCTGATTGCTGGTCGCTTCGATCACCACCGGGCGGTCCAATTGCTCGGCCAGCATCAGACTGGCCCGCAGGACCTCGGGATGTGCTGAACACACCGACGGGATCGCGCAGACTTGCCCGGCCCGGTTGCGCGCGATGATATCCCGCAGAATGTCAGCCATGCCCTGCCTCCGCATAAGCCGCGTAGGCTGCGCCGCGTGCGCCGGTGGCATCGCCACCTTCGGCCAACCGAAGCAGCGGAATCTGAAACCCCGCCAACTGTGCCTGCTGCAAACGGATGGTCAACTCTTCCACCAACCCCTCGGCCCGTGCCAAGCCACCACCCAACACCACGCAAGCGGGGTCAAGCGTCAGGGTCAATGTCACCATCAGATCGGTCAGCAGCTCCATCCAGACAGACCAACAATCGGCGATGTCAGGCTCTGTTTTCCGCGCAACAATATCTTGCGTCGGCATCTGCCGCCCGGTCTTCAACCTGACAATCCGCGCCAAGCCCGGCCCAGAGATCAGGGTTTCAGTGCAACCAACCCGGCCGCAGCCGCAGGCCAGCAAGGGCAACCCGTGGCGGATCATTGGCCCTGCGGACAGCGGAAAATGCCCGAACTCGCCGCCCGTACCCGAAGGGCTGTCCAGCAGTTGGCCGTCCACAACCACCCCACCCGCCAAACCCGTGCCAAGGTTCAACCCCATCGCGGTCTTGAAGCCGCGCGCCGCGCCGAACATCGCCTCTGACAGCGCCTGAGCCCGGCAGTCATTGACATAGGTGATCGTCCGTCCGGCCATGGCTTGAATGTCCGCTGGAAAGGGTCGCCCCGAAGCGGGCAGATTGGCCGTCAGCGCCAGTCCGCTGGCCGGATTGATCAAACCCGCCGCCGAAACGCCAATTGGAACCGGCCCGGCGCGGGCGGTGATCCAATCCATCTGATCGACCATCGCACGCACCAATAGGTCATAGTCCTTCGGTGTCGGTATGCGAAGGGAATCGACCCTTTTCCAACCGGCGTCAAAGATTTGCGCCTCTATCTTGGTGCCGCCCAGATCAATTCCTGCCGCGATCATTTCGGCACCACTGGATACAGCTTTACCCCCGATACCACCCGCGACAATGTGCCCTGGCCCGCGAACGGGTCATCAACAGGCAGTCCCAAGGCATCAGACCAGACCACAGCCAAGATCTGCGCCAACACCACGGGCAGGATGATGCCCCAGCCGCCTGTCAGAAGATCAACATCGCCCCCCGGACCCACCAATGTTGTTACAGACCCCGGATACTGCAGCCGCAACTCCGCCACCAGATCGGCATCATAGCGGGCGGTGTGGGGGTCATCTGACCCAAACACCCAGATGTTCGTGACCCCTCGAACAAAAGATTTCGGTCCATGGCGGAATCCCAATGTCGAATCCCAAAGTGCCGGAATTTGCCCTGCCGCCAGTTCCATCACCTTCAGCGCCGCCTCACGCGCGGCAAAGGTCAGTGGGCCAGAGCCGACAAACACCACCCGTTCGGGGATCTGCGCGATCTGCGCAAGGATTGTGAACTGCGGCAGCAAGCGGGTCAAGGCTGCGGAAAGCGTCTCAAACACCGCCGGAATCGTGCGCACTTCAACCGACCGGTCAAACAGCGCCAGTGCCGTCAACAGCATCGTGGAAAAGCTGGAGGTCATCGCAAAGCCGGCGTCGTGGGTGGCGTCCGGAAGCACCACCACCCGTTGATCTGTCGCAACGCGCGTGGCCAGTGCAGACACCGCGTTGCAGGTGATGTTCAGCCGGGGCGCGTCCGGGGCCAAGGCGTCCAACGCATCCAGAACCCCCAGCGTTTCGGCGCTGTTGCCAGACCGCCCAAAGCTGACGATCAGCGGTTTGCGCCCGGTCAGATAGGCCCATGGCCGCGCCACCAGATCTGTCGTTGCCACGGCGCGCAAACGCGGGCCACCTTCCAGGGCGGCCACGACCATCTCGCCGATATAGGCCGAAGACCCGGCGCCGCAGAACCAGACCTCGTCCACCGCCAGCCCGTCAATCCAGCCGCGCAATCCAGCCACATCCAGCCGATTGCCCCAATCCGCCCAGATCGTGGGCTGTGCCTGTATCTCGCGCCAAGTTGCATAACGTGTCAGATCGGTCATGTCGTTTGTGTCACTTTTGATAGGGTTGCGGGGCGGTCCGGGTCGTGCCCAAGTGCCAAAGCCAAGGCCAGAACCAAGGGGTAGGTCAGATACAGCAGCGCCGCCGCCGCCGCCGCCGGTGTCAGATCCCTTGCGTCAACATCCATGGGGCGCAGCCGGAATACGGTGCCGCCAGAGTTGCGAAACCGGGTCTCGGCTGTGTCCAGACTGGCCTGCACATCGGGCTGCCCGGTGTCCAGGATCAACACCAAAAGCGGCTTTGTGACCAGTTGCAACGGACCGTGCAGCACTTCGGTGCTGGAATAGGCCTCGGCATGCAGGGCGCAGGTTTCCTTCAGCTTGAGCGCCAGTTCCTGCGCCGCGCCAAAGCCGGTATCGCGACCGATGACATAAACGTGCTGGGCGCGCAGCAGGGCTGACAGCAGGGCTTTGGTTTGAGGATGTTCCGCCCCGGCGAGCCGTGCGATGATCCGCGCCGAAGCCTGCGCGCGGGCCGCATAATCAGGCTCTAACACGGCCAAGAGTGCCATTCCCGCCGCGATGGATCCGATCACGGATTTTGTCGCGGGCACAGCCAGTTCGGGCCCCGCTCCTATCGGCAAGGTTACCTGAGCGACCTTCGAAACGGCCGAGTCCGGCGCATTGACCAGTGCAACGACTGCGCCGCCACTGTTGCAGGCACCGCGTGCCGAGCGCAGCAGATCCTCGCTTGCCCCCGATTGTGACACAACAAGCGACAGCGTTCCTGCCATATCCACCCCCCGCCCCAATGAGAACACCGAAGGCGGGAGCGACGTCATTGGCTTGGCGGTTTCCCGCATGAACTCATAGGCCAGGATGTTGGCAGCAGCGTCGGACGACCCGCGCGCTATGGTGTAAATCGCACGGCACTTTTCCAGGTGCAGCGCCGCCAGTGTTGCCCGCGCGCTTTCAGAAACCGCCTCTGCCACTGTGCGGGCGAAAACGCCGGGGGCTTCGGCAATCTCGGCGCTCATGTATTGGCCGGCGGTGGTCATTTGCGCAGACCGTAGGCGTCCAGCCTTGCCCACACGTCGGTCAGGTCCACCACCTGCCCGGTTTCCCGGGCTTGGTCCAGCGCAATGGCAGCAATTCCAGCCTCCATGGCATCCAGAATCGACACCGGCAGGCTGTCGCTTTGGCCGCGCAGGTAGCGTGCGATATCGGCGCACATCAACTGGTCCGCACCGTAATGCGCGCCCTTGGCGGCGGCGCCCTGTGTATAGTCATGGTCCACCAGCCGGGTGCCGTCCCGCGCCGTCACCTTCAGAAAGCCGCGCACAAAGTCGCCCTCGGCCATGCCATGCGTGCCCATCACACAAAACCGCCTGTGTTCATCCGGCGCGTTCAGGTTGGTGTGAAACGCCAAGGACGCCCCACTTTCGTACTGCAAAATCGCTGTCTGAAAGTCGATGATATCGCCATCAGACCGGAAAGGATCATCCGCGCTTTCCCAGACGGACTGTTTCACGTGAAACAGGTCCGCCTCGGCATTGGACGCGGGGGCGTTTTCCGGCACAAACGATTTTCGACCGCCAAAGCTGGCCACCCGCACCGGGCGCGACCCAGTGACCATGTTGTAGATATCAAGGTCATGGCAGCACTTCTCCAGCATGAACCCGCCCGCCAGATCGGTTCGCCTGCGCCAGTCGCGCATGAAGAACGCGCCATGATAGGGGGCAATGTGCTCGTTCGCCTCAAGCGACACCACTTGGCCCAACTGACCCGCCGCCATGGTGCTGCGCAAATCAACCATGTGCTGCGAGTAGCGCAGCACCAGCCCCACCATCGCCCGGTTGACGCCTCCGTTTTCCGAAAGCAACCGTGCCAGTTCCAGCGTTTCCTCGATCGAGATCACCACCGGCTTTTCGGTGAACACCTGCACGCCGGCCAGCAATCCCAACCGCACCTGTTCCAAGTGAAAAACGTTGGGTGAGAACACGCAGTACAAATCCGGCTTGGCCTGCGACAGCATCGCCTCGATGCTGTCATAACGCGGCGTGTCCAGACCGATCATTTCCAGATGCGTCGGCTGCGGATCGTAGAACCCCACAATCTCCACTTCCGGCATTTCAGCCTTCAGCATGGTCAACACATGCCCAGCACGCAGGCCAATGCCCGAGGTTACAACGCGCATTCTTCTCTCCTTCAAGCCGTAAGGGCGGGGGCAGACCGACGGCGCATCACGGTGCCGCTGGCGTCAAAAACATGGCAATCGGCCGGGTTCACGGTGACCCCGATGGTTTCGCCTTCGCGCACCGGGGTGTCGCCGGGCAAAGCGGCACAAAAGCGGGTTCCGTCGGCCATCGCGCCATAGGTGATCGACACCCCGCCCAGCCGCTCCAGCACCCGCACCTTCATCGACAGTCCGGTGCCCAGCGTCACATTCTCGGGCCGCATCCCGACCTCGACCGTATCGCCCGGTTTGGCCGCGGCGGTATC
>JBIHZO010000083.1:0-10535 GCA_044231405.1 Cypionkella sp.
TCAGCCCAACCGGCGCGCCTGTACCGCGCCTGGATGGCCGAATTCAAAACCCCATTTTTCCGCAGCTACATGTGCAACGATCCGGCTTTGGTGAACAGGGTTCTGGTCGAACGCCCCGATGATTTTCCCAAGTCCAACCGCATCCGGGAGGGTCTGAACCCGTTGCTGGGCAACTCGGTGTTCGTCACCAATGGCGAGGTCTGGAAGCGCCAGCGTCGCATCATTGACCCGGCGTTTGAGGGTGGCCGTTTGCGCGATACCTTCCCCGCGATGCTGGCCGCTGGGCAGGCCGCCGTGGCGCGGATGCCGCTGGGTGTGGTGGAGGTGGAAGAGGAAATGAGCCACGCGGCGGCTGATGTGATTTTCCGCACGTTGTTTTCCATCCCGATAGAGCACGAGATTGCGACCCAGGTCTTTGCCGAATTCCGCACCTATCAGCGCACGCAACCCATTCTGAACATTGCCGCTTTTCTGCCTTTGCCACGCTGGGTGCCGCGCTTTCACCGCTCTGCGACCAAACGCTCGGCGGCTGTGATCCGCAGTTTGATCCGGCGTTTGACCGAAGGTCGCGCGATGGAAATCAAGGTCGGGGTGGCACCCGACGATCTGGCCACCAAGATCATGACCACTCCCGACCCTTTGACGGGGCAGCGGTTTGAAACCGACGAGATGGTCGATCAGGTGGCGATCTTCTTTTTGGCGGGGCATGAGACCAGCGCCTCGGCTTTGGCTTGGGCATTGCTGATGCTGGCCATGTATCCTGATGTTCAGGATCGCGTCGCTGCAGAGGCCGCAACTTTGGGCAATACGCCAGAGTTCAGCGCGCTGTCCCGTCTGCGCTACACCCGCGATGTGTTCCGCGAGGTGTTGCGGCTTTATCCGCCGGTGCCGATGATGGTGCGCGAAACCACATGCCCCGAGGATCTGCGTGGCCGTAAGGTCGCCCCCGGCGCGCAAATTGTGCTGTCGCCGTGGCACTTGCATCGACATGAACGCCTCTGGGACCGCCCAGATGAGTTTGACCCAAGTCGTTGGCAAACCGAGGAAAACCGCGCCCGCGCCCGCGATGCCTACATGCCGTTTTCGGCAGGGCCACGGGTCTGTCCCGGGGCAGGTTTTGCGATGATCGAAGGTGTGCTGCTGTTGGCACTGCTGGCGCGCGCCTTCCGGTTGGAACGGGTCGCGGAGCGCGATCCGGTGCCGGTGGCGCATCTGACGGTGCGGGCGCGGGATGGTATCTGGCTAAACATGAGCCGGCGGGATAGCCGAAACTAGCGCGTCCTCACTGCCAACAAAACATGCACCCGGATGGCTGACGCCAGCCCGACATCCCCGCGCGTTGCATCGATTTCGGCGGCCAAGGCGTTCAGGGTCAGCCCGCGGGCCAAGGCCACCTCACGGAACGCGTCCCAGAAGGCGGATTCCAGTGACACCGATGTCCGATGCCCTTTCAATGTGACCGAGTGTTTTACGGGGCGGCCGCTCATTCGCGTTTGGCCCCGTCCAGATCGCGGTTCGCTTTGTCGGCGCGCGCCTGTTCCAGCGCGCGCTCGGCTTTGGTGCGGCCAAACTTGACCGCATTTGCGTCAGCCTGTTGGCGGTCGGCCTGTTTGGCCGCCGCCTTGCGCACCCGCGCCAGATTGACAACTTCCGCCATCAGCCTTTGGGGCCGATCATATCCTCGGGCCGCACGACGCGGTCAAAGGTTTCGCCGTCCACATAGCCCAATGCGATTGCCTCCTCGCGCAGCGTCGTGCCGTTCTTGTGTGCGGTTTTGGCGACCTTGGTGGCGGCGTCATAGCCGATGGTTGGGGCCAAGGCCGTCACCAGCATCAGGCTTTCCTGCATCAGCTTTTCGATCCGCGCCACATTGGCGGTGGTGCCGACCACCATGTTGTCAGTGAACGACCCCGCAGCGTCACCCAAAAGCTGCATGGATTGTAACACGTTATAGGACATCATCGGGTTGTAGACGTTCAACTCGAAATGCCCCTGCGAACCGGCAAAGCCAACAGCCGCATCGTTACCCATCACCTGCGCGCAGACCATGGTCAGCGCCTCGGCTTGGGTTGGGTTGACCTTGCCCGGCATGATCGACGACCCCGGTTCATTTTCCGGCAGGCTCAACTCGCCCAGACCCGAACGGGGACCCGACCCCAGCAGGCGCATGTCGTTGGCAATTTTGAACAGGCTGGCGGCCACGGTTTTCAACGCCCCCGAAAACATCACCATCGCGTCATGGGCGGCCAAAGCCTCGAACTTGTTCGGGGCGGTCACGAAGGGCAGGTCGCTGATCTCGGCAATCTTCGCCGCCACTCGCACGTCCCAGCCGACGCGCGTGTTCAAGCCGGTGCCAACGGCGGTGCCGCCTTGCGCCAGTTCGTAGATGTCAGGCAGGCACATCTTGACCCGCGCGATGCCCTTGGCCACCTGCGCGGCATAGCCGGAAAATTCCTGCCCCAAGGTCAAGGGCGTTGCATCCTGCGTGTGGGTGCGGCCGATCTTGATGATATCCTTGAACTCTTCGACCTTTGCCAACAGCGCCGCATGCAGCTTTTCCAGCCCGGGCAGCAGCACATCGCGCGCCATCATGCCGATTGCCACATGCATCGCGGTGGGGAAAGTGTCGTTCGACGATTGCCCCATGTTCACATGATCGTTCGGATGCACCGGCTTTTTGCTGGCCATCACCCCGCCCATCATCTCAATCGCGCGGTTCGAGATCACCTCATTGGCGTTCATGTTCGATTGGGTGCCTGAACCGGTTTGCCAGACCACCAGCGGAAAGTTGTCGTCGAATTTGCCGTCAATCACTTCGCTCGCCGCCGCCGCAATCGCGTTGCCCAGTTCGGCAGAGATATCGCCCTGATCAATGTTCACCAGCGCGCAGGCCTTCTTGATCACGCCCAGGGCGCGGACGATGGCGATGGGCTGACGTTCCCAACCGATGGGGAAGTTCTGGATCGAACGCTGTGTTTGTGCGCCCCAATACTTGTCGGCGGGAACCTCAAGCGGGCCAAAGCTGTCGGTTTCGGTGCGGGTGGCGGACATGGACAAGCCTCCTGAAGGGTTCGCCCGCGTCTTACGTCGAAAGGCTTGAGATTTCAATCAGTATACAGTCGCATACCGACGCCTGCGACTAAGAAGCGCGCCGGAAACGGAACACCCGGGCGGGGGGGAGGTTGGCCCAGACTTTCGGGCCTTGGCTGACGGTCAAACCCATACGCGCCATCTGTTCAGGCGTCAGCGGCGGTTTCGGTCCATAGGTGAACTGAACATAAACGCCGTCCGGCGCCAAAATATCAAAGGCCGCCTGCACAATGGATTCGCGCAAGGCGGGCGGCATCGACAGCAATGGCAGGCCGGAAATCACCGCACCAACGCCGGGGGCCACATGCTGCGCCGCCGTCTGCGCACCGTCGTGATGGATGGTCACCTGCGGAAAGCGGCGGTGCAGGTGGGCCACAAAATCCGCCCCCATTTCAAACAGGGTGAGGTCTCTTTGTGCCACGCCTGCAGCCAGAATGCCCTCGGTCAGCCGCCCAGTACCGGGGCCAAATTCAACCACGCGCCCTGTCTTCGGCCCCAGACCCTGCGCCATCGCACGCGCCAGCCAGCGGGAAGATGGAGCAATCGCAGACACTTGCTTGGGCTGCGTCAGCAATTGACGCAGAAACAGCCTTGCCTCATGGGCCATGACAGCCTCCTGTTTTGGGGGCAGGTGTTACTGCTTGCGGAATTTATCGAGGCGCAGGATTTGCGCGTCACCTTTCGGCGGCGTCGGATCATCTTCGGGGCCGCCGTCTTCGTCGTCTTCATCCTCATCGTCAGATTCATGGGTTTCAAACCGCAGCCCAAATTCCACCGAAGGGTCAACAAAGGTGCGCACGGCATCGAAGGGAATTACCAGCGGTTCGGGTTGATTGCCAAAATTCAGAACGATCGAGAAGCCTTCATCCGTGACTTCCAGCGCGTCGAACCAGTGCTGGATCACCAAAGTCATTTCGCCCGGATAGCGCGAGCGCAGCCAGTCGGCCATCTGCACGCCCTCTGTCTGGGTGTCGAAGGTGATGAAGAAATGGTGCGCGCCCGGAAGGCCGTTGACTGCGACATCCTTGAGAACGGTTTTGATGAGGCCCCGCATCGCGCGGTGCATCAGGTTGCCGTAATCAATCGATTTGGTCATGGCCCACCCCTTCGTCACTGTGTTCACCATAGGGGATTCGCCCCTGATTGGAAGAGGGAGACGTCAGAATGCTGCAACTGCAGCAGAAACCCCCGCACAGATCGCCAAAACCCATGGCAGAGGCCAATGACGTTTGAGCAGCAAAACGGCGGCCAGAAGGGCAAGGGCAGTTGCCAGCGGTTTCAAAGTGCCCAGATCAGGCGTAAGCAGGTGCAAGTGGCCATAGGTGGTGGTTGTGATTTGCGCAAACAGCACATGTGCTGCAAACCACAGTGACAGATTGGCGATCACCCCCACGACAGCGGCGGTAATGGCGGCCAAGGCACCTGCCAGACGCGGGGCAGCGGTCAGCCGCGCGATCCACGGCGCGCCCGCGAAGATCCACAAGAAACAGGGGGCGAAGGTCATCCACAGGGTGATCGCGGCTCCGGCAAGCCCCATCCAGACGCCACCCGCTTTGAAGGCCGCCAGATAGCCCACAAATTCAGTCACAAGGATCAGTGGGCCGGGGGTGGTTTCGGCCAATCCCAGCCCATCCATCATTTGCGTCAGGGTAAGCCATTGTTTTTGTTGTACCACCTCTTGCGCCATCCATGTCAGCACGGCGTAGGCGCCGCCAAAGGTCAGCAAAGCCAGCTTGGAGAAGAACAGGGCCAATTCGGCCAGAATGCCGGGGGTCAGCACTTGCAGCGCGGCCAAAGGCAGCAACCAGACCGCTCCCCAGATCGTGATCGCCCGCCCGGATTGCCGCCATGGCGCAGGGGCGGTGCTGGGGACCGCGGGGCCTTTGGAGGTGACAAAGCCCCAGAGCCCGGCCGCCAGAATGATCAGTGGGAAGGGCAGGGCCAGAAAAAACAAGGCCGCAAAGGCTGTGAGCGCGATGATCCAGTGCAGGCGGGTTTTCAACGCGCGTTTGGACACCCGCAGCAGCGCCTCTGTCACCACGGCCAGAACGGCGGCCTGCACGCCTGTGAACAACGCGGCCACCAGTGGCAGTTGGCCCCAAGCGGCGTAGATCACCGACAGGGCCAGCACCACGATTGCGCCGGGCAGTACGAACAGCCCGCCCGCGATCAAGCCACCGCGCGTGCCATGAGTGCGCCAGCCGATCCATGTGGCCAATTGCATCGCCTCTGGCCCCGGCAGCAACATGCAGAACGACAGGGCGGACAGGTATTCCTTTTCTGTAACCCATTGCCTTTCATCAACAATCTCGCGGTGCATCAGCGCGATTTGTGCAGCGGGCCCGCCGAAGGACAGCAGGCCAATGCGGGCGGAAACGCGGGTCAGTTCGGGTAAGCTGGGTGTCATTGCGCGCGCCCCGCGGGCCAGTCGTGGCCCTCGTCATGCCCATCACGCGCCCGACGATAGAGGGCGTCGTATGGGGTCATTCCGGCCTGCAACTGTTCCAGATCATCGCGGTACTGGCGTGACAAGCCAACAAAAATCGCAATCAAACCAGCGGTTTGCGGGGAATGATCATGGCGGTCGGTGTCGGCTGCCGGCACCACGATGGCAAGGCGGTTCAGCGCATCTGAGGCCAGACCAAAATCGGCAATCATGGCATCAAAAGTGCAGCCGTTGCCGCGATGGTTGAAGCGGACGGCCTCGATGTCAAAGGGGAGGGCGTTGAAGCGGTCGGCAACCGACGCCACCTCGGATGGGGCGACGAACAGGAACTGCGCGTTGGGGTCGACGAAGCGGCGGATCAGCCACGGGCAGGCGACGTGGTCGATCTTGGGGCGGTGGCGCGTGACCCAAAGATTGGTGGTGGGCAGGGTCGCCATTGGGATCATTGGCGAGTTGGATGCTGCCCAAGCCATTGATCCACCTTCCAGAGTCTGCGCGTCAATGCCTTGGGCGCGCAGCAGGACGGCGACGCCTTCGGACAGTTTGCGCTCTTTCTGGCAGACCACGATCACACGCTGACCGATCCGTCGTGCCAGGGATGGGTCAACCCGATCGTGCGGCAGGGCAAAACTGCCGGGGATCAGGCGCAGCAGTTGGGCGGGGGTGATCTGGTTTGGCTGCGGCATCTGCGTTTCTTTCGACAAGGGAAAGCGACGCTTGGGCCAAAGCCTCACGGGGTGTTCGCGAACCCCGTGACATTTGGTAAGCACTTTGAAAATGCGGGTCAAGGCCCTCTGTAGGCTGCGGGCTCTGGACCAAAAGGGTGTAAGTGCCGGATTCTGTTGCCAGGTTCCGGCGGACCCCGCCTTACGCGGCTAAGCGCAAGGACTTAGTTTCGGCGACACGAACTGCTTACGCAGCCAATGCCATTGCCGGAGCACGGTTGTCATTTGCAACTGTACGTTTGGACCGATAACGGTGGTACCTCACCGAGCAAAAGCTGGCCCCTTTAGACGTTCGTCGATCCTATTTCGACCCCACACGCCCCAAATGAAAGGGTGAATTGGTGGAGTCGCCGGGTACCGCCCCCGGGTCCGAGCCGTTTATTATGAGTGCGTTTATCACCATAGTCTGAGTTGCCCCAGACTTTCCCAATATAGGAGGCCATTGTGGTTGGCGCAAGTGCGCATGCAGTTCAAGGCAAAGCAACGGCGCGATAGATAGCATCACGCAACCATAAGTGGGGGCGCTGCCGTGACTTCGGTCGTGCCAGACAATCCCGTAACCATAGCTGGGAATGGCCACGGGCAAAGCAAATCTGCGCAGGCCGGGTTCCAAAGTCTGGCACATGCGTGCGGGCAAGCTGCAGATCAGGTCAGAACCGGGCAATGCCGCCAGATTTCCCACAAAGCTATGCGATGACAACGCGATGCGCCGCGGGCGTCCAACGGCGCGCAAGGTGTGGTCAATTGCATTGGCGCCGGGTGCCTGCAAAGCCACGACCGCATGCGGATAAGTCAGGTAGGCGTCCAGATCGACAGCGACGCCGCTGCAGAACATGGGGTGGTGAACGCAGGCAACACCCTCATAATGCTCGTAAAACAAGTCAGTATGGTGAAAAGGTGGTCCCAGCGGATTTGTTCCCCAGAAGCTCAGGTCAAGTTGACCAGAGGATAGGTTGTCCGGAATTGATCCAGTTGCAGGCAAAATATCCAGGCTCAGACCCGGGGCTTCATGCCGCAAAAGCCTCATCAGGGTGGGCACCAAGGTTTGGGCGGCATAGTCGCTGGCCGCGACTCGGAAGGCGCGTTCGGTTGAACCGGCGACAAACTGCGACGGGCTTGCCAAGTCTTGCGCGGCCAATATCAGGGCGCGGACCGGTTCCGTCATTTCAGTGGCTCTGGGCGTGGCAATGAACCCGCGTCCTGCGCGGGTGAACAAAGGATCGCCCACCGTTTTGCGCAGCCGATTCAGCGCGTGGCTGACAGCTGGCTGGCTAAGTGACAAGTGTGTGGCCGCCATCGACACCGACCCAAACCGGGCTATCGCATCAAAGACAACCAAAAGGTTCAGATCAGGTTTCATTCGTTCTGTGCATATCGGAACCACTATCTTTTCATTTTATTGAATTTCGCAGCTGTGAGACGTCTTCCGGCCAGACCCGATCTCAGCAAACAGGAAGACCAGATGGACCCGCAGTATTCACAAGACATCCCGACACCCACCAAAATTTTCGGCTGGATCCTTGTCGCAGCGGGCATTTTCTTTGCCTATGTTTACGCCATCACACCCGGCGCGTTTTTTCCCGGTGTCACGGTGCAAACCTTCGCTGAAAGATTTGGGCTTTACAGCACCTCGGTGCGGATTGTCGGGTCGGTTCTGGGGATTGTGATTGCCCTGGTGTTAAACCGCGCTGCCCTGCTGGCGCTGATGCTGGCAACAAGAGTGTTCATCGAGATGGGCGATGTGGTGGTTGGTCTGTGGCTGAATGGCGCCGCTGATGCCAACACCTATACTTTGACGATGCTGGCCTGTTCCGAGCTTTTCGTGTTGGGGGTTTTGGTCCGTCACGTGCGTCGCAAAACCTGATCAACAACACGCAACTCCAGTCTGCTGGCCTGCCACGGTCGTGCGAAAGGCCCGGGGACAGGATCCCCGGGACCTCAATGCCAAGCAATCAGATCAGAAACCCGATTTGATCATCTCAAATTCTTGGGTCATGCGGTCGCGCATCGCCGGGTCAATCGGCACTTGTGACAGCATGATACCATCAAACGGATCGACGTCGCCGGCCTTCAGCGCGTCGATCGGAATATCCTTCATCGCCACGTCATTGGCATGGGCATAGCCGAAATTTTCCAGCAATCCTTTGGCTGAACCATGATCAAGCCAAGCGTTGATGAAATCATAGGCCTTGTCTTCGGAACCGGGGCCGTCCTTGAAGTTCACATAGCCACAGAACCAGCTGGCCACGCCTTCGGTTGGAGTGCGCTGAAAGGTGACAGGCACGTTCTCGCGGCGCATGTTGGCCACGCCATCGTTCCACGACCACGCCACGGTGACTTCGCCGGATTTCATCAGCTGTGCCAGTTCGGACGGGTCAGCCCAATATGTGCGCACGTTGGCATGGGCCAGACGCAACCAAGCGCCTGCGGCCTGAAACTGTTCTTCGCTGACATTGGTCCAGTCGGACACGCCGGTGGCCAGCAGGGCCAACGACCAGGTGTCATCGGTGTTGTCGGGCAGCGAGATTTTGCCAGCAAAGGCCGGATCGACAAACACCTGCAAAGACGCGACCTGTTCTGGCTTCACCTGCTCAGAGTTGTAGGCAATGGCGGTGTAAGCGCCGTCAGTGGGGATATACCAGACGCCGGCTTCATCCGCGAAGATATTTGAGGATTTGTAACGCTCACCGATTTCAGCATAAAGCGGGATGCGGGTGATGTCCCAAGGCTCGATCAGGCCTGCGTCCCGATACTTTTGCACAATCTGCGCACAAGGATGACCAACGTCGGCCTTGAAGCCCGAGGACACTTTCTGAAAGGCCTCATCGTCGTCGCCATAGAAGGAATACGTCGGCATGTCGCCGTGCTTGGCGACGTAACCCTCGATCAGCGACTGGTTTTCAAAGCCAGCCCAGTCGAACACGGTCAGTTCCGGATCAGCGGCGAATGCGGCAGAGGCGAAGCCAAGTATCACTGCGGTGCTGGTCAAAAGGCGGGTTGTGCTGGTCATGGGTTCTCCTAGGTTGGGACTGGGCCGACTTCTGCGAGGCTGGCCTTGGGCATAGGGCAGAGTCAGATTGGCTCTGGTGTTCGCTCAAGATCATGCTGCAAGATTGGCGGGGATCGCGGCTTTGGCAAGAGGTCAATGCGGCGCAGGCTGATTTTATGATCAAATCAAGGAGCGCGGGATGAGTTTCAGGGCATTGGTGATGGAGCAAGGGGCCGAAGGCGGTGCTGTGGCCCATCTGCGCGATCTGGACGAAGCGGCATTGCCGGGCGGCGAGGTCTTGGTGGCGGTGGAATATTCCACATTGAACTATAAGGACGGTCTGTGCTTGTCGGCCAAGGGCGGCGGGCTGGTGCGGGCCTATCCGCATGTTCCGGGGATTGATTTTGCCGGGGTGGTGGAGGCATCGTCCGATACCCGCTATGCTGTTGGGGATCGCGTGGTGTTGACCGGCTGGCGCGTGGGCGAGGTGCATTGGGGCGGCTATGCGCAGCGGGCGCGGGTCAAGGCGGACTGGCTTGTGCCGCTGCCAGCAGGGATTACAACGCGTCAAGCCATGGCGGTGGGCACGGCGGGGTTTACGGCAATGCTTGCGCTGATGGCGCTGGAAGATCACGGGCTGACACCGGAGCGGGGCGAGGTGTTGGTGACCGGAGCTGCGGGTGGCGTCGGCTCTGTTGCCGTGGCGTTGCTGGCCGCGCGCGGTTACCGGGTGGCAGCGGTGACAGGGCGTCCCGAGACGGAAGCCTATTTGCGCGGTTTGGGGGCGGGGCGGATCATCGCGCGCGCCGAATTGGCGGAAACGGTGAAGCGGCCGTTGGAGGCGGAAACCTGGGCAGGCTGCATCGACGCCGTGGGCGGGGCGATGCTGGCGCGGGTTTTGGGGCAGATGCAGCACCGCGCGTCTGTGGCGGCGGTTGGTTTGGCGGGCGGATCGGCCCTGCCCGCCACGGTGATCCCGTTCCTGTTGCGGGGGGTGAACCTGCTGGGGATCGATTCGGTGTTGTCGCCCTATGCCGAGCGGTCACGGGCCTGGGGACGGATCGCGGCAGAGCTGCCAATGGGGCAGTTGGAGGCAATGGTACAAGAGGTGGGGCTGGCCGAGGTGCCCGCCTTGGGCGCGGCGATCCTGACTGGGGCGGTGCAGGGACGTGTGGTGGTGGATGTGAACCGCTAGGCGGCTGCCGTTGGGGGGCACGCCCCCCAACCCCCGTGGATATTCAAGGACAGATGAAGGCAGTATTAGTCAAATTGTAGCGGACTGGCG
>JBIHZO010000448.1:0-3187 GCA_044231405.1 Cypionkella sp.
CCCGCGCGGCCGTCGCTGATGAGGTCCAGCGAGGCGAACTTGCGGGCAAGGTTATAGGGCTCCTCATAGGTGGTCGAGGCTGTGGCGATGAAGCCAAGGTTCTTGGTCAGGGGGGCGAGTGCCGAAAAAAGGGTGACAGGTTCGAAGCCTGCCACTTTGGCATTGCCGCCCTCGATCCCGCCGCCAAAAGCGATGGCGAGGCCGTCGGCGAGGAAATAGGCGTCAAACAGGCCGCGTTCGGCCTCTTGCGCCAGTTTCAGATGGAAATCGAAGCTGGTTGCCCCGTCGGCGGGACTGTCGGGGTGACGCCAGGCGGCGATGTGCTGGCCACCTCCGGGAAGGAAGGCGCCAAGGCGGATTTTGCGGGAAGGGGCTTTGCGGTTTTGGGTCATGATCGGGTCCTTTTGGTCAAGCCGGGATTGGTCCCGCCAAAGGGCGGGTTGTAGTGGAAGGCAATGATTGGTTGGCTCAGGCTGCGGTGGCGGCGGGCAGGTGCTGCAGTCCTTTCGGGTACTGGCTCACAGCGCGATCAATGCGGGTCAGCAGGGCAACTGATGCCGGAACCCCGTCGATGAAATCCACGCCAGAGGCGTAGACGCCGATTGGTAATGTGGTGGCCTCGAAGAAGCCAAACAGCGGGCGCAGTTGGTGCTCGATCACCAGAGCATGCTTGTCGCCGCCCCCCGTCGCCGTCAGCAGCACAGGCTTGCCGGCCAAGGCGGCAGGGTCGATCAGATCGAACAGATGCTTGAACAGGCCCGTGTAGCTGCCCTTGTAAACCGGGCTGCCCACAACCAGCGCATCCGCCGACAGGATCGAATCCACGATCGCCCGCGGCAGACCGTCCAGATCATCGAGCGATTGGGCCGCGCCAAGGCTGGGCTGCAGGTCGGTGAGGTCATAGGTGGCGGCTGTTGCTCCAAGGGCGACGGCGGCCCGTGTCGCTACCAGATCGACAAGGGCGCGGGTTTTCGACGGGTGGCTCAGGCTACCGGCAAAACCGACGATGCGGAGGGACATGGGAGACCTCAATAAACGATTCATCTTGTCGTGTAATCTGCCAGAAGTGGGGCTATCGGGCCATTCCAAAGACTGGGGCTGTTTCGGCAGGAATTGGTTCTTGGGCACAGCGCAAAGAGAGTTTTGATCCTGCGCTGCGCAAAACCGACAGGCTCAGCCGATCAATCGAAGCGCACCGCCTCAAGCCGGATGCGAGCGCGAGCGCGCCCTAATGCACTGGAAAGCCATGGGGTTTCCGGCATGCCGGGCTGCACATGGCGCAACTGGGACAGAAGAACCGCCGTCATCTCTTCGTCCGAGAGGTCTATCCAAGGTGCGGGCAGCACAAGCGTCCGTAAGCGGTCCATGCGCGGATAGTCACTGCCCCAAACGGTGAACCACCTAGGGCCTGCCTGCCGCAGCCTGCCGCCTTCGGCGGTCCATTGATCCAGAAATGTCAAACGCCCGGCGGGCCAAGTGGCCTCCGGGCGCATGCGGGCTGTTGTCACGCGGAACAGAAAATCCGCCAGCGCGGCCAATTTGTTGATTTTCTGGTCGCGTGGTTTCGTCATGCCCCGATGAACTCGCGCACAAACTGCGTGGCAGGTTTCGCGCGGATGTCCTGCGGTTTGCCGATCTGTTCGATCCGGCCCATGGACATGACGACCACCAGATCGGCCAGTTCCATCGCCTCTTCCTGATCGTGGGTCACGAAGATGGTGGTCAGGCCGGTGTTGTCGTGGATGTCACGCAGGCCTTGGCGCAGTTCCTTGCGCACCTTGGCATCCAGCGCGCCAAAGGGTTCGTCCAAAAGCAGCATCCGGGGTTCAATCGCCAAGGCGCGGGCCAAAGCCACACGCTGGCGCTGACCACCCGAAAGCTGGCTCGGATAACGCGCGCCGATGTCGGGCAACTGGATCAGCTCCAGCAGTTTGGTCACACGGCGGGCGACTTCCGCTTTGGTCGGGCGTGAGGCGCGTGGCCGCGCGTTCAGGCCGTAGGCGATGTTGTCAAACACCGTCATGTGCCGAAACAGGGCGTAGCTTTGAAACACGAACCCCGCGCGGCGTTCCTGCACCGTCAGGCCCGTCGCATCCTGCCCGTCAAAGCGTACCCGGCCCGAGGTTGGAAATTCCAAGCCGCCGAGGATGCGCAGAAGGGTGGTCTTGCCGGAGCCTGATGGGCCGAGAAGCGCCACCAAAGCGCCCGAGGGCAGCGACAGCGACACCGGGTGCAAGGCCGCCGTGGTGCCGAAGCTTTTCGAGATTTCATCGATTTCGATATGCATGGGCGTCTCCTTACTGTGATGCGCGCCAGCGGCGCGCGGGCTCCTAATGGCGGTGCGTTGCGGCAAGTTGGTCAGCATGGCGGATTTCCAGCGCGGTTTTCAAAAGCAGGGTGACAAGGGCAAGAAGGGTCAGAACGGCCGCAAGCGAGAACGCCGCCACCGAAAGATATTCGTTATAAAGCATCTCGATGGTGATCGGCATGGTGGCGGTCTGGCCCCGGATCTTGCCAGAAACCACCGCCACTGCGCCAAACTCGCCCATGGCGCGGGCGTTGCACAGCAAGACGCCATAGAGCAGCGCCCAGCGGATGTTGGGCAAAGTGACCGTCCAGAACACCCGCCAGCCCGACGCGCCAAGGGTCAGCGCCGCTTCTTCTTCGGCCCGGCCTTGTTCGATCATCACCGGGATCAGTTCCCGCGCGACGAAGGGGAAGGTGACGAACATGGTGGCGATCACGATGCCGGGAAGCGCAAAGACGATGGGGTAGCCGCTGGCGACCATCCAGCCGCCGAGCAGCGAATTGGCCCCGAACATCAGCACGATGCACAGTCCCGCCACAACCGGCGACACCGAGAACGGCAAGTCGATCAGGGTGATCAGAAACGCCTTGCCGCGAAAGTCGAACTTGGTGATGAACCAGGCTGCGGCAATGCCAAAGGCGGCGTTCAGGGGCACCGAAATCGCGGCGATGATCAGCGTCAGCTTGATGGCGGAAGCCGCGTCGCGGTTGCCCAATGAGGCCACCGCCGCGCCAACCCCGCGGGAAAGGGCTTCTGCAAAGACCACCAGCAAGGGGGCAAAGACCAGAACGGCAATGCCCGCAAAGGCCAGTGCGATCATCGTCCAGCGGGCCAGCGGCGCCTCTTCGGTGGCCGAGCGGAATTTCAACACCGGTTTCA
>JBIHZO010000449.1:0-3184 GCA_044231405.1 Cypionkella sp.
GCGGGCAAGGAACTGGAGGCTTTGCTGAACGGCGAGGCCGATGCCAACGACACCTTCTTGGAAATCAACGCAGGCGCGGGCGGCACCGAAAGCTGTGACTGGGCCAGCATGTTGGCGCGGATGTATGTGCGGTGGGCCGAGAAAAAGGGCTACAAGGTGGAATTGCAGTCCGAAAGTGCCGGCGATGAAACCGGCATCAAATCGGCGTCTTACAAGATTTCCGGCCTGAACGCCTATGGCTGGCTGAAGTCCGAATCCGGCGTGCATCGCCTGGTGCGGATCAGCCCCTACGGGTCGGCCGACAAACGCCAGACCTCTTTCGCCTCTGTCTGGGTTTATCCGGTGGTCGATGACAATATCGAAATCGACATTCCCGACCGCGACATCCGCATCGACACTTACCGCTCGTCGGGGGCAGGGGGGCAGCACGTCAACACCACCGACTCGGCGGTGCGGATCACTCACTTGCCGACGAATATCGTCGTGACGTCGTCGATGAAATCGCAGCACCAGAACCGCGACGCCTGTATGATCGCCCTGAAGGCGCGTCTGTATCAGGTGGAGTTGGACCGCCGCAACGCGGCCGTCAACGCCCAGCACGATGCCAAGGGCGATGCAGGCTGGGGCAATCAGATCCGGTCTTATGTGCTGCAGCCCTATCAGATGGTGAAAGACCTGCGCACAGGTCACGAAACCAGCGACACCGGCGGCGTGCTGGACGGCGATCTGGACAAGTTCATGGCGGCGACTTTGGCGATGGACGTGGTCGGCAAGTCTCGTGCCGAGGCGAATGCTGAAAGCTGAGGGGGTTCAGGTTGTCATGGAAGCAAGAGCCTCGGCAACTGCGTTCGAGTGACGCGAGACACGGCGATTGCTGTTTTCGGCCAAACCTGAACCACCTTGAGGCCGCTTGTAAACCTGCTGCGAAAATACATCTTTCTCAAACCCTTGTCTGCCGCTTAGGTTGGGGCAAAGCAGGGGGAACGCATGGAAGTGAAGCAGGCCGACCGGCCCGAAGTATTGCATGTCGAGTTTTCGGATATGCGCGCCGCATTGTCGGCGGGTTGGCGTGATTTTGCCTCGGCCCCAATCTATGGTCTGTTTTTTGCCTTGATCTATGTGGTCGGCGGCTGGGCAATCTATCTGGCAGTGACGGTGAAGGGGCAAATCTGGTGGACCCTTCCCGCCAGCGCAGGGTTCCCGATTCTGGGGCCGTTCATCGCCTGCGGGCTGTACGAGGTGTCTCGGCGGCTGGAGCAAGGCATTCCCCTGAAAAACGCAGAGGTTTTCGCGGTGATCCTGCGCCAGAAAGACCGCCAGATCCCGTCGATCGCGGCGATCATCGTGGTGTTTTTCCTGTTCTGGAACTTCCTCGCCCACATGATCTTTGCGCTGTTTTTGGGCAATGCCACCATGACCAATGTGTCGTCTTCATTGGCGGTTTTTGCCACCACGGAAGGGCTGACGATGCTGGCGGTCGGCACGGCGGTCGGGGCGGTGTTTGCGATGCTGCTGTTTGCCCTGACAGTGGTCAGCTTGCCAATGTTGCTGGACCGCGAGGTGGATTTTGTGACCGCGATGATCACGTCTTTTCAGGTCGTAACCGAAAGTCCACTGGTGATGCTGTGCTGGGGGGCGCTGATTGCCAGTTTGTTGTTCATCGGCATGTTGCCCGGGTTCTTTGGTCTGTTCATCGTGCTGCCACTGCTTGGTCATGCGACCTGGCATCTGTACAGACGTGCAATCGCCTGGAACCGTGAGGCATAAAAAAAGCACCCGCTCACGCGGGTGCTTTTTCAAGATATGTGACGGATATTACGATTCTTCGCTGGACGCCGGTGGCATCATCACGCGCGATTGAGGCGCCGGGCTGCGACCCGTGGCCAGTGGATCGTCCTGACGCTGCACCGAGCCTTCGAAATGCGCCCCGGACTCGATGGCGATGGTCTTGTGGATGATGTCACCCTCGACCTTGGCGGTAGAGGTCAGGCGGACTTTCAGACCACGCACGCGGCCAATAACGCGGCCATTGACCACGATATCGTCGGCCACGATCTCACCGCGGATGGTGGCCGTTTCGCCAACCGTCAGCAGATGCGCACGAATGTCGCCCTCAACCGTGCCTTCAACCTGAATATCGCCGGTGGTGCGCAGATTGCCCACCACAGTCAGATCGGCGGACAGAATGGATGCGGCAACTTTTCCCTTGGGTGCGGACGGGGTGAAGTCCATCGACGGCTTCGACACGGGGGCCTCCGGGGCTTTGGGTTTATCGGATTCGCCAGCTTTGGGGCCGGGTTCGTTGATGCGGCTTTTAGAAAACATTGTTCGCTGCCTTTATGAAGGTCATCGGATTTACGGCAGACCCGCCGATGCGGATCTCATAGTGAAGATGTGTGCCGGTCGATCGGCCAGAGTTGCCCATATCACCAATCCGGTCGCCGCGCGATACCTTTTGGCCGACTTCGACGCGGATTTGCGAAAGATGCGCATAACGGGTTTCAATGCCAAAGGCGTGCTGGATCTTGACCAGACGGCCATAGCCATCGCCCCAGCCTGCATGGACAACTGTGCCATCCGCAGTGGCGAAGATCGCGGTGCCATAAGCGCCTGCGAAGTCTTGGCCGTCGTGCTGACGATAGCCGCGCCCCATGGGATCGCGCCGCCCGCCAAAGCCAGACGTGTAGCGCACGGCGTCGTGAACCGGCATCGAAAACGGCGATTTGAATGCCGCGATGCGGTACAGGTTCATGTTGTCCAGCCCCTTGAGGATGGCATTGGCGCGCAATTCCTCAAGCGACGGGCTTTGCCCCGATGTGGACAACGACAGAGGCGTCAAAGGCCCGCCTTGGCCACTGTATCCCTTCCGGACTGAACTCAGCAGATCATCGGGCGACATGCCTGCGGCGCGAAACATCTTTTCCAAAGGTTCGACCGACACGGTCAAAGCCTGCTCCAACTGGCTGAAAATCTGTTCATTGCGCAATTCAAGCGCCTGTTTTTCCTGAATGATCAGTGTGGTGCGCTCATCGGCCTTCTGCGCGGCACTTTCCAGTGCGTCACGTTCCAGCGCGGTGTTGCCCAAAGCGCCGGTCAGGTATTCCAGCGTCGCCTCGGTGTCGCGCATCCGGCTCTCATCGCTGCGCCCTGTGTCCGGATCAACAGTCGCCAACACCTCATCGCG
>JBIHZO010000450.1:0-3180 GCA_044231405.1 Cypionkella sp.
AGCCGCGCGCCACAAGGCTGACCGGGGCCGCATCCCGCTCCACCGTCTCACCCTTGGCCAGCAGGGTGGCGGCAAGGGCGGTCGGGCCAAACCAAGGCTCACCCTGAAACACCTGATCCTGCGGCGATGCCACAAAGGCCACCGGGTTGAAACGATGTTCGGCAGCAAAGGCTTCTGCCTCGGCCAAAGTCTCCTTCGCGATCACCGCCACCTGCACCAGATCGCCTTGCGCCGACCAGTCAAAGGCCAGATCGTTGACATCGTAGGGTGTCACCCCTTCCAGCGCGGTGCGGATCTGCGCCAAGCGGCTGGCATCGTCAGGGCCGGGGGCCACAATTTCGGTGTACAAAATCTGATCATTTGGAATGATCAGTTTGGTCGCAAGCCCGCGCGGTGACAGGCCGAGCGCGGTAGAGCGCAGATAGCCCAAAGCTTCGGGAAGGTCGGGATTGTCAAGCGCCACAGCGCCCACTTCAACCCATCCTGCACCGTTGCGGTGCAGAAGGCCCAAAGACGATTCCCGAAAGTCGAGTGCAAAAGCTGGTTTCATTCCACGGGTCTAGCACAAAGGCCAAGGTTGCGGAAACGCACCCCGGCAAGGTTTTTCCTTCCTATAGCAGCTTTTTGCCGAATGAAAGAAAAAGCCAAAAAATCACCAAGGATTGAGTTGCAGCCTGCGTTACACAATCGCACCTGTTCCGCATATCCAAAAGGAGGATTTCATGCGCGTTCTCAATGCCCTTGTTGTGTCGGCTGCTATGGCGCTGCCGCTGGCTGTTCCGGTTTTTGCCGCCACTGTCACCGTGACTGGTGAGGCCACAGTAGAGGCGGCGCCCGACATGGCGACCATTTCGCTGGGCGTCACCACTGATGGCGATACGGCTGCTGTCGCGATGGCCGCCAACACCACCGCATTGCAGGCCGTGATGGCGCGGCTGAAAGCCGCCGGGATCGAGGACCGCGACCTGCAAACCTCCAACCTGTCGCTGAACCCCAATTGGGTGGGCTATGATGGCAGCAGCACGCCCAAGATTGCCGGATATGTGGCCTCCAACATGCTGAACGTGCGGGTGCGAGCGCTTGAAACCTTGGGCTCCGTGCTGGACGCCTCGATTGCCGATGGGGCCAACACCATGAACGGCATCACATTCGAGCTGTCCACCCCGCGCCCGGTCCAGGACGAAGCCCGCAAAGCGGCAGTTGAAGACGCCCGCGCCCGCGCCGAACTGCTGGTGAGCGCGAGCGGTGGCACGCTTGGCAAGATCGTGTCGATCACCGAGAACGCCGGCTACGGCGCACCAATGCCGATGTTCCGCGCCGATGCTTCGGCTGCCCCGGTGCCCGTGGCCAGCGGTCAGATCGGGCTGATGGCTTCTGTCACCGTGGTGTATGACATCGCGGAGTAAGCGCGTTTCATCTTGGTCTGAATATCCCCGCCGGAGGCACTTGTGATCAGCGGCGCCTCCGGCAGGCCGGAACCCTCGAATTCCGGCCTGAGTATTTGAAAAACAGCAACTTTCTTTTGCAGTTGCCGGCCTTATCAGGCGGTCGCCGCCGCCAAAGCCTGATCCAGATCGGCGATGATGTCCTTCACATCCTCAATCCCGATCGACACCCGCACCACATTGGGCGCGGCGCCTGCGCGGATTTGCGCGTCCTCTTCCAACTGGCGATGGGTGGTCGAGGCCGGATGGATGATTAGGCTGCGGGTGTCGCCAAGGTTGGCGACATGGCTGAACAGCTTCAGACTGTCGACCAGCTTGACGCAAGCCTCATACCCGCCCTTCACCGCAAAGGTGAACAAAGCGCCTGCGCCCTTTGGCACCATGCTTTCGGCCCGCTTGTGGTAGGGCGAGGATTTCAGCCCGGCGTAGGTCACGAATTCCACGCGAGGGTCCTGTTCCAGCCAATCCGCCACGATCTTGGCGTTCTCGACATGGCGCTGCATGCGCAGGGATAGGGTTTCGATCCCCATCAGCGTGTAATGCGCGCCCTGCGGGTTCATGGTCATGCCCAGATCGCGCAGACCGATGGCGATGGAGTGGAAGGTGAAGGCCATCGACCCCAGTGCCGGATGGAAGGCCAGGCCGTGGTAGGCGGGCTCGGGTTCCGACAGGCTGGGGAATTTGCCGGACTTGGTCCAGTCAAACTTGCCAGAGTCCACCACCACGCCGCCGGTGACGGTGCCGTTGCCGGTCAGGTATTTGGTGGCAGAATGCACGACCAGAGTGGCCCCATGTTCGATCGGTTTGCACAGGTAGGGTGTGGCAGTGGTGTTGTCGACGATCAGCGGGATGCCCGCCTGATCGGCAATGCGGGCCAATGCGTTCAGATCAGACACATAGCCGCCGGGGTTGGCAATGGTTTCGCAGAAAATCGCGCGGGTGTTTTCGTCGATGGCGTGTTCCACCGCCAGCAGGTCTTCGGTGTCGACGAACGTGGCCGACCAGCCGAACCGTTTGATGGTCTGGCTGAACTGGGTGATGGTGCCGCCGTAAAGGCGCGAGGACGCCACGATGTTCAGTCCCGGCCCCATCAGTGGGAACAGCGCCATGATCTGCGCCGCATGCCCCGAGGAACAGCAGACAGCCCCCGCGCCGCCTTCCAGAGCGCAGACCCGGTTGGCCAGAGCCGACACGGTGGGATTGGTCAGGCGGGAATAGATGTAGCCAACCTCTTGCAGGTTGAACAATTTCGCCGCGTGGTCGGCGTCGCGGAACACATAGGCGGTGGTCTGATAGATCGGCACCTGCCGCGCGCCGGTGGCGGGGTCGGGGGCAGTGCCGGCATGAATGGCCAAAGTATCGAAGCCGAGGGTGTCGGTCATGGGATAACTCCTGATTGGATGGCGGCAGGTTAGGGCATGGGGCGCGAGGGGGCAACGGCAAAGAAACCGGGCTGTCCGCAAGTGGCGAATTGTGAAGATCGTTTATTTTCATAATGTTATCTATAGAAGTCCATCCTTTGTTAACCACGCGCCGCAGGGTGTCTCGGTTTTGCGCCGCTTGATCCAGAACAAGGACGCAACCGGAATCGCATGACATATTCAACAAATCATATGTCAAAGGATCACCCGATGAAACCGATGCTCTCTCTTTCTGCAATTGCTTTGCTGGTTGGCAGCACCATGGCCTTTGCCGGTACGGTGCAAGATTTTGAAACCGCGCTGCGCGGGTCCTA
>JBIHZO010000084.1:0-10453 GCA_044231405.1 Cypionkella sp.
ACCGATCAGCAGGTGCAGGCAGTAAATCAGCCGGGAATCTGTCCAAACATCAGAGAGAAGTTTACTGATCGGGACACCCCAGTCAATAAGGAGGTGAATTCACCCAGACGATCCGTGCGGTCTTCGTGCCGATGTTCCGGTATCTGTGCGGCAGTTCCGACCGGAAGAAGAACGACCCGCCCGGACCGACCAGATGCGTCTCGTTGTCGATCGTGATCTCGATATAGCCATCGATCACGAAACCCACCTCCTCGCCAACATGCGACAGCACCCCGGCCGAGCCGCCGCCGGGCGGGACCACATGCAGGTTCGCGTTCAGCTGCCGACCCTGAGCGTAGGGGATCAGGCGTTCCAACACGGTGTGGCCATCCTCGGTCGCCGTGCCCAGTTCCAGCTTGGGCCGCTCGCCCTCCTTGTACACAAAGCACGACTGTTCGGCAGCTTCGGCAAACAGACCTGCGACCGAGGTGCCAAGCTGCTGGGCAACGCGCGACAGAAGGTCAAGGCTGGGCACCACATGCCCGTGTTCGGTCTTGGACAGCATGCTTTCGGAGCAGCCCGTCAGATCGCCCAGCTGCTTCAACGTCAGCCTGCTCTTGCGGCGCAGATGGCGCAGCGTTTCGCCGAGCTGCGCCGTGGCGTCCATGGAAACCTCGGGCGTGTCGTGTTGGGTGTCGGGCATACACACTCTCTTCGAAAGGCATGGAACCAATTGCTAATCGGAAATCGAACGATAGTCAAAATGCATGCCGAAGCTTCGGGCTACAATGTGGTTTTCGGCGGTCACAGCGAACGAATCCACTTGCCATGCTGCCGTTCTGTAATAGTGTTCAAGTGTATTCAAGTTTCGGGATCCAACCTGAAACGATCCGCACAAAACCAACAGGAGCACACGATGGCTGGATCAAAAACGATCAGTGGTTTGAGTCTGACCCGCCGCAGTCTACTAGCAAGCACAGGTGCCGCAGCGGCACTTGCCGGCTGGTCGTCTTTTCCAGGCGCGCTTTTCGCAGAAGATGCCCCGGTGGCCGGTGGAATCCTGAAGGTGGCTTTTTCGGCAGATCCGGCGGGGTTCGACCCGGCAATGGGCCCCTCGGGCATGTCGCATGTTGTCATCGAGCAGGTCTATTCGACGCTGATGTCGGTTGACCCCGATGCTGTACCCTATGCCGATCTGGCCACCGGGTACGAAGTCAGCGATGACGGCCTGTCCTACACCTTCAAGCTGCGCGATGGCGTAAAATTCCACAACGGTGATCCTCTGACCGCCGAGGATGTGAAATTCACCTTCGACCGGCTTGGAGCCAAGGATTCCGCCTATTCCTATAAATCGCAGATCGAAACGATCAAAAGCGTCGACGTGGTCGATCCCTCGACCGTAAAGTTCACGCTGACTGTGCCGACCGGTCCGTTCCTGACCTACATGGCCTTCCCCGGTTCTTCGATCGTGCCGAAAAAACTGGTGGAGTCGGGCCATGACCTGAACGCCCAGCCCATCGGCAGTGGCCCATTCAAATTCGTATCCTATCAGCCGCGATCGATGATCAAGTTCGAGAAGAATGCCGATTTCTACGAAGCCGGAAAGCCATATTTTGACGGGATGGAGTTCCATCTGATCGCCGATGTCACCGCCCTAACCAATGCGGTGATCTCGGGCACCGTAGACTTCACCAACGAAGTGCCGCCGAAGGACTGGTCGACCGTTTCGACATCGCCCGGGATCGTGGGGCAGACGCTCGAAGGCTCGCGCTATTACTGGCTGTTGATGAACAACACCGTGGCGCCGATGGACAACCCCAAGGTTCGTCAAGCCATTGCATACGCCATCAACCGCGAGGCGATCACAGCTGCCACCTTCTTTGGTCAGGCCAAGCCCCTGCTGGGCGGAGTGATCCCGGAGTGGAACTGGGCCTACGCCGGCATCACCGCATTCAATCCGCAGGGCGATGTCGCCAAGGCCAAGGCGCTTCTGGCCGAAGCCGGTGTGCCCGATGGATTTAAAACCTCAATGACGATGGCGTCATCGTTCCCAGCGATGGTGGCCATGGCACCGATCCTGCAGGCGAACCTTGCCGCCATCGGGATCACCGCTGAAATCAAGACGATGGAAATTCCGCGCTTCTGGGATGAGGTCTGGGCCCCAAGCGCCTTTGACATCACCACGATGTATTGGGTGAGCCCGCTGGCCGATCCGGACGATTTCGTCTACAACAACTATGCCACCGGCACCGGCATCAACGTGCAGAAGTCCTCCTCTGCCGTGATGGACAAGCTTTTGAAGGATGCCAAGTCGGCCACCACGGTTGATGCGCGCAAGGCACTGTACAAGCAACAGCAGGAACTGGCACTGGAAGAAATGCCCATCGTGCCGCTCGTCAACGCATTCCTTCTGATTGCCCATACTGACAAGCTGAAGAACTACAAGCCGATGCGCACGGGCTTCCTCAAGACGCTGAAGGATTCCTGGCTGAGCGCTTGATTGCTTGGGAGCGAAACTGAGGGCTGCCCTTCGGGGCGGCCTTCTTTCTTGATTTAGAAAGACGTAACGCATGCTCCGCTTGGTTCTGACGCGGCTTGGCGCATTCATCCTGACCCTGACTGCGGCGTCCGTTGTGCTGTTTGTGGCCATCAGCGTTATCCCAGGCTCGGCGGCACGGTCTGCGTTGGGCATCGATGCCACACCGCAGGCCATTGCCCGGTTCGAGGCCACGCGGGGGCTGGACCGTCCGCTGGTCGTTCAATATTTTGACTGGCTGGGCAAGACCCTGGGCGGCGACTTCGGGGTCAGTTTTCAAAGTGCTGTTCCAGTCGGGCCGGAATTGTGGATGCGACTGCCTGTGACGCTGGAGCTAGCCTTCCTGGCCTTCGCTGTCGCCAATCTTATTGCCTTCCCCTTGGGTGCCATAGCTGCCGCCCGGCACAGGCGTGGGGCAGACCGGGTGTTTTCAACCTTGGCGTCTTTCCTAGGGGCGATGCCGAATTTTTGGCTGGCCACCCTGTTGGTGATGGTCTTTTCCATCCGCCTGCGCTGGCTGCCGCCCGGCGGCTACGTGCCGTTTTTGGAAGACCCCAGCCAGAACCTGAAGCTGATGATCCTGCCAGCACTGTCGCTCGGGCTGGTCTCCTCAGCCCTGCTGTTGCGGATTATGCGCGCTTCTATGCTGGAGGTTCTCTCCCGCGACTATATCCGCACCGCCAAGGCCAAGGGCGCGTCCGAAAGCCTTGCCATCCGTCGCCACAGCCTGCGCAACGCTGCCATTCCCTATATCAACGTGGCGGCAGTAGAACTGGGCTTTCTGTTCGGGTCGGTCGTGGTGATCGAGGATATCTTCCAGCTGCCGGGCATAGGCTCGCTTGTGCTGGTGGGCATTATCAACCGGGATTATCCAGTACTGCTGGCGGCCGCGCTGGCGATCACCGTCTTCGTTCTGCTGGCCAACCTGATCGTCGATCTCTGCGTGGCGCTCTTGGACCCGCGCCGTTCCAAAGGAAGCCAAGCATGACCGAGAGATTTGATTTTCATCGCTGGCGGTTGGTGATCCTGGGAACAGTCATCATCAGCGTGATCCTGATCTGCGCCATCTTCGCGCCGTGGATTGCACCGTTCTCGCCCTACGATCTCGACTACATGGCGATGCTGCAAGGCCCCGGTGCCACCCACTGGCTTGGGACCGACGAGATTGGTCGCGATATCCTGTCGCGCATTATCTATGGTGCGCGGATTTCGATGCAGGTTGCCTTCATCGCCGCTGGGATTGGTCTAGTGTTCGGCGCGGTGATCGGCGTGACGGCGGCTTATTTCGGCGGTATCGTCGACTTGATCCTGATGCGCTTCATGGAGCTTTTGTTCTCCTTCCCGGCAATCCTGCTGGCGGTCGTGCTGATGGCCAGCCTTGGCACGTCAGTCCTGAACGCCATGATCGCCATCGGCATTGTCTTTATCCCCGGCTTTTCACGGCTGGCGCGCGCGGCAACCGAAGTGGTCCTGCGGGAACAATACGTCGAATCTGCCCGTGCCATTGGAATGAGTCACACGCGCATCCTGCTGCGTGAGATCATGCCGAACATCATCGCCCCACTTTTGGTCGAGGCGGCTGTGGCGTTTTCTTACGCCATCCTTCTGGAATCCGCCTTGTCGTTTCTTGGTCTTGGCGCACAGCCGCCAGAGCCGACCTGGGGCAACATGCTGAACACCGGACGCGGCTTCATGGCGCAATCTGCGATCATGAGCATTGCTCCCGGCATGGCGATCTTTCTGACCGTCATCGGCTTCAACCTTGTGGGCGACGGGCTGCGCGATGCGCTTGATCCGCATATGAAGGACTGACATGGGCACCCCAACCTCAGAGGACCTTAGGGTCCATGACACGCCCGGCACACTGCCGATCCTGTCGGTCGAGGAACTGAGCATTGAATTCTCGCGCCGCCGAGTCTGGACGCCGGTTGTCCACGATGTGTCGATGAAGGTGATGCCCGGCGAGATTGTCGGGGTGATCGGCGAATCCGGCTCTGGCAAGACGCTCAGCGCGCTGGCGGCTTTGCGTCTATTGCCACGGCAAGCGCGGGTGGCTTCGGGGCGGGTACGGTTGGGCGACATTGAAGTCCTAGCGCAAAGCGAACGCCAGATGCGAGCGTTGCGCGGCAACCGGATGGCGCTGATCCCGCAGGATGCGATGCAGGCGCTGAACCCGACGATGCGGGTGGGTTTGCAGGTGGCAGAGCCGCTTTCCCTTCACAGAGGGAAGGCGCTAAAGGCGGTAGCCGGAGCGGCGGCGCAATTGTTGGAGGCCGTCGGAATCGCCCGGCCCGCTGAACAGGCCAGGGCATTCCCGCACCAGTTTTCCGGCGGCATGCAACAGCGCGCGATGATCGCGATGGGGCTAGCGCTTGCCCCCAGCCTGCTGATCGCTGATGAACCCACGACTGCGCTGGACGTCACGGTTCAGGCCCAGGTTCTGGACCTCTTGCGCAACATCCGCACCAATCGGGGCACGTCGATTCTGTTCATCACCCACGACCTTGGCGTCGTCGCCGAACTGTGTGACTGGGTTTATGTCATGCGCCATGGCCGCATCGTCGAACAAGGCTCGGTCGCGCGGATCTTCCGGGACCCGCGACAGGATTACACCCAGATGTTGCTGGCAGCGACGCCCAGCATCCACGCACCCCGTCGCAAGGGGCGCGCACTATGAGCGAAGCTGGCACGACGGAAGATGTGATCCGTATTCATTCCGTCAGCAAATCCTTTGGCGGCAGTGGTCTGTTCCGACGCTCTGGCGGGGTCAAGGCGGTGGATGAGGTCACGCTGTCGGTCAAACGCGGCCAAACGCTAGGCATTGTGGGCGAATCCGGCTCGGGCAAGTCCACCCTTCTGCGCATCGCCTTGCGGCTGATCCAGCCCACATCGGGCAAGGTTGAAGTTGACGGGCTAGACATATGGAGCCTGAAAGGTGCAGAGTTGAAGGCGTTCCGTCGCAAGGTTCAGCCCATCTTCCAGAACCCTGCCTCGTCCTTCAACCCGCGCCAAAGCATAGGCCAGATCCTGAGCGCCCCACTCGAGGTGCACGGCATCGGAGACCGCGACAGCCGTCGGGCCAAGGTCGTGGCGCTGCTTGAACGCGTGGGCTTGCCCAAGGATGCCATCGACCGCCATCCACATCAGCTATCAGGCGGCCAGAAGCAGCGCATAGCCATTGCACGCGCCGTGATCCTTCAGCCCGAGGTGGTGTTGGCGGATGAGCCGACATCAGCCCTTGACGTGTCGGTCCAAGCACAGGTGCTGGATCTGTTTGACGACATCCGGCGCGATCTGGGCCTGACTGCAATATTCGTCAGCCACAACCTGGCCGTGATCCGTCAGGTCAGCGACCAGATAGCCGTGATGCGCCACGGCCAGTTGGTCGAATATGGCGCGGCCGATCAGGTCTTTGGCGACCCGCGCCACGACTACACCAAAACGCTGATCGCGGCGGTGCCCGACCACCGCAAGCTGATGCAGGCCCTCTGACCCTCAGGAGAGACAGAATGTTCCAACTCAACACCTTTTCCATAGCAGCCCGCTGCCCCCGCACCGGCATGCTGGGTGTGGCCGTATCAACTGCCGTCCCGGCCGTGGGCGGGATCTGCAGTTATATCAAGGAAGGGGTAGGTGCCATTGCGACACAGTCTTGGGTCAATCCCTATCTGGGCATCGACGGACTGAAGCTGCTAGAACAGGGGCTTTCGGCGGAAGAGACGCTGACCAAACTGCTGGCCGACGATCCGGGCCGTGATGACCGCCAGATGGGCATCGTCGATGCGCAGGGGCGCCAGGCGGCCTATACCGGCGCATCGTGCGTTACCTATGCGGGCCATATTCTGGGTGATGGTTTCACTGTGCAGGGCAACATGCTGGTCGGCGCCGAGACCATCAATGCCATGGCCGCAGCCGCCAAGGCGAGTGAGGCTTCTGACCTGACCGAGCGCCTGATGCTGGTGCTGGAAGCCGGTCAGGCGGCGGGCGGCGACAAACGCGGCAAGCAATCGGCGGCGCTGAAAGTCTTCAACCTTGAGGCCTATCCCTGGCTGGATATCCGCGTTGATGAACACCGCAACCCGGTGGCCGAACTGCGCCGCATCTTCGAGATTGCCAAGCATCAGCTTTTGACTTTCACTAGGGGCATGCCCACGCGCGCCAACCCCGTGGCGTCCCTGCCGTCCGAGGTGACCGCTATGCTGTTGACCCCGCCGCCCTACCGCCCCGGTGGATCGGGCGGGTTATAAACCCGATGACCCCGACCGAACTTATCCTGCGTGACTTGGTAGCTTTTGATACGACCAGCGCGAAGTCCAACCTCGATCTGATTACCTATGTGCAGGCTTACCTCGCCTCACACGGCATCGCCTCGCGCCTGATCCCAAATGAAACTGGTACCAAGGCCAACCTTTGGGCCACCATCGGTCCGGACGGTGACGGGGGCCTTGTCCTTAGCGGCCATACTGATTGTGTGCCCGTGGTGGGTGAGGCCTGGCAATCTGATCCCTTCACCCTGACCGAGCGGGACGGGAAGCTCTTCGCGCGCGGCTCTGCCGACATGAAGGGGTTCGTGGCCGCAGTACTTGCCGCCGTGCCCGACCTGATCGCAATGCAGCTGGACCGCCCGGTGCATCTTGCGCTTTCGTATGACGAGGAAATCGGCTGCATCGGCGTGCGCAGCCTGTTACAGGATCTTTCGGACCGCAGCCAGAAGCCCTCGATGTGCATCGTGGGGGAACCGACGCTGATGCAGGTCGTCACCGGCCACAAAGGTGGGCGCGCCTATCGCTGCCATTTCACCGGCCACGCAGTTCATTCCAGCCTTGCCCCGCAGGGTCAAAACGCCATCGAATCCGCCGCCGAGCTAGTTGTCTATCTGAAAGGCATCGCAACTGAACTGGCCACCGGCCCCAGAGATCCGGATTTCGACCTGACCCATTCGACCCTGTCGGTTGGCATGATCCAAGGTGGTGCCGCGATCAACATCGTTCCCGCCGACGCCGTCGTCACGTTCGAATTCCGCAACCTGATGGAGGTCGACCAGCAAGCCATCTTCGACCGAATCAAGAATGAGGTTCTCCACCGCATCCTGCCCGAAGCCCGCCTGCGCTTTGCCGGAGCCTCTGCGCGGTTCGAGCAGATATACGAATATCCCGCCCATTCCATCGACGCAGACGCGCCCTTTGTCACCGCCATGAAGCACATCGTAGGGCGCAATGACCACAGCAAGGTGGCCTACGGCGCCGAGGCGGGCCTGTTCCTGCGAGAGCTTGGCCTTCCGACAGTTCTTTGTGGGCCAGGGTCAATCTCTGTGGCGCATCGGCCTGACGAGTATGTGGAACGCAGTCAACTTGCGGCGGCGGATTCAATGCTGCGCCGAGCGGCGCAAGAGTTCTGCAAATCACAGTAACGCCTTTCGTGCGCTTGCTTCGGGCGTTTGAAATAGTTCCCAGTAAAAGAAGGTTTTTGCGTGAAGGGAAATCGCCGCTCATGACCCGGGGGTCCAACCCAGAAGCCGTCCTTCTCTGCGTGCGGCTTGACCGTCCGCTCAGGGCCGCAGGTGACCGAAGCGCCGGCCGAGGGGGAAGCTGTAGATCGATGCCTTCTGAGAGAGTTAGGGCGTCTTCAATGTCGACGCCGAGGTAGCGCACAGTGCTGTCCATCTTCGTGTGTCCCAGCAATAGTTGCACCGCACGGAGGTTCCCCGTCTTCTTGTAAATCTGAGCCACTTTTGTTCGCCGCATTGAATGCGTGCCATAGGCGCTTGGCTCCAAGCCAAGCGACGTTGCCCAGCCATGGACAATCCGTGCATATTGTCGGGTCGACAGATGCGGGCTTCCATGGATTCTACTCGACCACAGAAACTCAAGTCCAAGCATCTCTGGATTGCGTGTCCAGCGATCCAGGGATTGACGTGTCGTCTTTGTGATCTCGAACCGGACTGGCTTGCCAGTCTTGCTCTGGACCAGCGAAGCGCGCTCCTTCACGTGTCCGGCAGCAAAGACATCCAGGGCCCGATCGGCGACAAGATCGCAACCGCGCAGCTTGCTATCTACGGCTAAGTTTAACAGCGCGAGGTCGCGCGCGCTGCCCGCGATTTCGATTCGGACCCTGATGGACGAGACATGCCGTGGGAGGCGCGGGCGCTTTCGCCCGACGATGCGCCCCTTATTCCAGACAACGCGGACAGGACGAAGAGCCGGTAGATGAATAGCCCCTGGTTTGCTAGACGCCTTGCAGTTTCAGTTTCTGCTGCTGTTCGGTAAGCGGTGCGTGAACCCCGCCGGGCTTTCAGCTTGACGGCTTTTGGAACGCCCAAGGCATAAGGTTGTCGATGCGCGACGCGGGGTGGCCGTTGGCGATGGCGGTCAGTGTTTCGCGCAGGTAGGCGTATGGGTTGACAGAGTTCAGTTTGCAGGTTTCGATCAGCGAGGCCATGCGCGCCCAGGTTCGGCCGCCCTCGTCATGACCGGCGAACAGCGCGTTTTTGCGATTGAGGGTTATGGGTCTGATGGTGTTTGCGACTAGGTTGGCGTCCATTTCGAGGCGGCCATCGGTCAGGAAGATTTGCAGCCCTTCCCAGTGGCGGTGGATATAGCAGAGTTGCTCGCCCAAGCGGGATTTGGCGGAGATCCGGCCGCGCTGTTGGGTCAGCCAAAGGCGGCAATCTGCGACCAACGGGGCGAAATAGGTCTGGCGGGCGGCGAGTCGCTCTTCAGGGGAACAGCCCCGGACGCTGGCTTCGATCTTGTAGATCTGGGCGATGCGGCGCAGGCCTTGGGCGGCGATCTCGGAGCCGTCCTTTTGGTAGATGTCATGCAGCTTGCGCCGGGAATGCGCCCAGCAGTTTGGCGTTGTGCCTGGCTGAAAGCTTGATCGAATATCCCAACCTTGATCCGAAAGATCTTCTAAGTCGCTTCTGTCTCTGGGCTGAGAAAGGTGCCAACACGAGCACGGGCGTCTGCGTTGGCATCGGCCAGAATACGCTGCGCGTGTTGGGCAACTATCACAGGAAAGGCGAACTTTTCGCTCCGGAAACGCGCCAGAAATCAGATCGGAACGGAGCGGTCATGCGTTTGGCGCCTGTTGCCGTGCGTCATTGGCGCAACCCGTCAGAAGCACTGCGGATTGCTGACCTGCAGAGCCGCGCGACGCACTGTTCAGATCTTTCGGCAGCGGCGTGAGAAGCCACAGCTTACGTACTGTCCACTTTGATTGGTGGAGCAGGTTGGGGGACGGCATCTAAGCCAATTCCCGCAGCGCATTGGCCGGATGCGATAGTGGCAGTTTCAGTCGAAGACTGCAAAGCGCGGGACTGGGAAAGCATCGGTTCTTCAGGCTTCGTCCTGAATACTCTTGAGGCCACACTTTGGGCCGTCGACATGAGAACGGCAGTGCAAAAATTTGCCACGGAAGTGGCGGGATAGTCTCGCTGCGGGCAGAGTAAAACTTTGCCACTTTCGCCCTTCTCTGGCGACAGGGAGGGCGGAGGTATTTTAACTGTGGAACTCTATCGGAAGGTCCGTCTCGCGCGTTGGGGCGGCATGAGCGAACGCGCGGCAGCCGTTCATTTTGGGGTGTCACGCGCGAGCGTGAAGAAGATCATGGGGTTTTCGGTGCCGCCCCGTTGACCGGCAGCGCATGCTTGCCTGCGCGAGAGGGGGCTATCGGCGCACGGCGGAGATCAAGCGTCGCTCGACGGTTGTCAGCCCATACCGACCCAGGTGCCAGCAGACAAACCCCGCAATCCGCAACCACGCACAGCGTCGCAGACCCACCTCTCCCCGTGCGGCACTGAGAAGAACGGCTTCAGCCGCGCCATTTATGCGTCCGCAAGCCAGTAAAGATCCCTCATTTGACACGTCTTTGGTGCCTAGAATGAATCAGTTAAAACTGGCCCGACAAGGACTTCAAGGGGTTCTGAGCCTAGATGAGATC
>JBIHZO010000085.1:0-10438 GCA_044231405.1 Cypionkella sp.
GGGCGATGTTCATCACGATGACCGGAGACCTGACGGCATTTCTGGCGCTGATCTTTGGCTATTTCTTCTTCTGGACCATCCACCCCGATTTTCCGCCGCCGGGCGTCAGCGGCCCGGGCTGGGAGTGGCCCTTGGTGGCCGCAGGTCTGACGCTTGGCCTTTGGGCGCTGATGCTGGCGGCGCGGCTGGTCAATACGCGGGGAAGGGTCAGGCTGGCGCGTTGGCTCTTGGGGCTGGCGATGATGGGCAATGTGGCGGCTGCGCTGACACTGATGGCAGGGCCTTGGAGCACGGGGCTGGACCCCACAACCCATGCCTATCCGGCCATCGTCTGGGCTTTGGTGCTGTGGATCGTGCTGCACTTCGCGGCGGGTCTGATCATGCAGGCCTATTGCCTTGCGCGGTCGCTGTTCGGGCGGCTGACCCCGACCCATGACGCCGATCTGTGGAATGTCACGCTGTACTGGCACTTTGCCGCCGCCTGCGCGGTGATCACCGCCGCCGTCATCGGAGGCTTTCCGTATCTGACATGACACAAGCGCATCAAGAGCCCGGCGAGGGCACCGACCTGTGGCGCGTGATCGCCCCCCTGATCGTCTGGGCCCTGCATTTCCTGTTCTGCTATGCTTGGGCCGCCATCGCCTGCCAGAAGGCCGGGCGCGAAGCTACGCTGGGCGGCACACAAAGCGCTGTCCTGATCGCGACCGGAGTGGCGCTGGCCCTGATCGGGGCCGGAGCGGTCAGCCTGCGACGTGGGCGCAGCCTGACCGACAACGACCTTGAATTTGAACACAACACGCCAGAGGAGCGTCACCGTTTTCTTGGCCACATGGCCTTGATGCTGGCCATCCTCGGCGCGGTGGGCGTGGTCTATGTGGCCCTGCCCGTGCTGCTTCTGGACACCTGCCGATGAGCGCGCGGGGGTTCATCGCTGCCGGGGTGGTCATCCTTGCGCTTGCTTGGGCAGGGCCTTTGCCCCGATTGGTACAGATCAGCTTTGCGGCCCACATGACGCTGCATATGCTGGTGGTCGGCATCGGCGTGCCCTTGGTCGCTGCTGGGCTGGCGTCTCACCTGCGCCGCCGCCGCATTCCGGTGCTTTACCCGATCATCGCCAGCATGGTCGACTTTGCGGTGATCTGGATCTGGCACGCGCCCGCTTTGCATGCGGCCTCTCGCGCTTCCGGGTCGGTGCTGGCCCTGGAGCAAGCCAGCTTTGCCGGTGCGGCCCTGCTGGTCTGGCTTGTGGCGCTGACCGCCCCCCCTTTGGCGGGGGCTTTGGAGCTGTTCTTCACCTCGATGCACATGGTCCTTTTGGGCGCGCTGATGACGCTGGCCCCGCGCGCGCTTTATGCCGACCTTTGCGGCCCCGGCACCTTAATGGACCAGCAACTGGGCGGGGCGATCATGCTGACAATCGGCGGGGTGGTCTATCTGGGGGCCGGGTTGATGCTGATCGGGCGGGTGCTGCGGCCCCGGGTGATGACATGAGAACGGAACGCCTCCTGACCGCCGTGATCCTCGGGCTGCTGCTGATTGCTGCCATCGCGGTGCCATCGGGTTTTCTGCCGATCGGGCTTTTCGTCAGCAAAACCCTCCAGGTCAGCGCAAATCTCAAGGTACCGCCGTTGGACGATCCCGCCATGATCCGGCGTGGAGCGGTGCATTATGACATCATCTGTGCCGGGTGCCATGCAAGCCCGGTGGCCCCCCATCGGGCCGACCACCTGCGCCTGACCCCGCCTGCGCCACGGCTGCACCTGCGCCGCGACGGCTGGCTGCCCGAGGTCTTGTTCCTGACCGTCAAGCACGGCGTGCCGAACTCTGCCATGCCCACTTGGCCTGCCAAGGGGCGCGATGACGAGGTTTGGTCAATGGTGGCCTTCCTGCAAGTGTTGCCAGATCTGGACGCCCCAAACTACGCGGAGTTCGCGGGGCTGAGCGCAGGTGCGGGAACTGGTATTTCAGGCATTTGCGCCCGGTGCCACGGTGCAGCGGGCCAAGGCGACGCAACGGGCGCATTCCCACGACTCGACATTCAAAGTCCCGAATATCTGCGGTCCAGTTTGCGGGCCTATCGTAACGGTCAGCGTCAAAGCGGCTTCATGGCTGGCGTCGCCGGGGCTTTAAATGACACCGAGATAATGCAGCTTTCGGTACAATTCGCGGGCACTCAAACGGATCAGGCCCCAATCAGACAGCCACCCGGCACGGCCGATGATGGCAAAGCACGTCGCCTGTCAGCCTGCGCTGCCTGTCACGGCCCGCAGGGTGTTGCTCGCCCGGCCTTTCCAAGCCTGTCCGGCCAGTCCGCCGACTATCTGGCGGCCCAGTTGCACCTCTTTGCCCAAGATCCCTTCACCCGCGGCGGCGGCCCCTTTGTCGATCTGATGCGGCAGGCCGGACATGATCTGACCGAGGCGGACATTCTGGAGGCAGTGGAGTGGTACGCACAGCCCTCGAAGCCAGAGAGGGCGCAATAGGCCAGTGCAAGGACCAACCATCCTTGTCCGACCACGACACAAGGCAAAGCACGGCGGCAGAAAAGGCCTGGCTTGATGACAAGGACAATCTGCCAATATGGGCTGGCGGCAGACTGTCGTTCAATCAGGCGATAAAAGAGTTGAGACAAAACTCAGGTTCGGACCCATTGATCCGGTTAAGGTTGCCCCAACTGCGTGATTGAAGCTCCTGAACTGACGGGGTGATGAGCTGGTCAAAAGATGCTTTTCGGGCTGCTTCTTCACTGGCACAGCCCAATGCCTTGCGCAAAATTGGGCCAGAAGATTGCGCAATGGGGTTGGCTCAGAAGTCCGTCTCGACATAGCCCCCCGAGCAATCGGAAGCGACCGCCGCCGCCGTGGTCCCGTTGTTGATGAACAGTCGCGGCGAAAGGAACTGGGTGTTGGCTGGCAGGTCCGCTGTGATCTCCTGCTTGAGAACCGCGCCTGATACCTCGTCGACCACCCGCAACCAGACCGAGCAGCCATGCGGCGGTGCCGCAATGAACAGGGTCATCACCCCACCCGTCGCGATGTCGAAACTCGCCCCCATGTCGGTCAGCGTTTGCGCGCCGGTGCCGTCGTTTGCGACCAACTGCCAGCGTGCGTAGCGTGATGAACATGCGCACTTTTCCGGAGCAACAACCGAACGTGCTCTCCCAAGGCACTTTCCCGTTTACCGTCCCCGCCATTCTGGACAGCAGACTGCGGAAGCCCCTGACCCGCAGGTCAGGGTGCGACGTAGAACGGTGCGGTGAGGTGCCATATCACGGAAGTGACGGCCCCGGCGAAGATGGTGGATGCAGTGTTCTGGGCGCTGGACGTGATCGGCCGCCCCGGATCGAGGATTTTCTCGTGGACACTCCCGGCAACCGCAGCTCCGACCGGGATCGAGGAGGCAAGCGGGCCAGGCAGGTTGGTGGTGGTGATCAGCCTGGGTGTGGCCCCTGCTGTCAGCGCCGCTGCGGCAGGACGCTCGATGGCGAGGCGGGTCAGATAGTGCCGCAAGCCCGCGCCGGGGGCCGCGAGGGTCAGGGTGAGGGCTGCACCCGCGACACCGGTGGTCGTGCCGACGTTCGAGGACATCTCGCGCAGCAACCTGTCGTCCAAGAGCCCGGTGGCGGCCAGCAGGACCACCCCGGCAGACCCCGAAGTATAGGCGGTCACGCGGGCGCGCAGCCTCGCAAACCCAGCGCAAGCCGCGACCCAGATGCCCGATGCAGCACCTGCAACGGCTGCTGGATAACCCCGATCCTCGACTTGGGCGACCGCATCGCGCTTGTACTCACCAGTGAATTCAGGTTCCAGACATCTCGTCCTTCTAACCAATTTTCGGAATTACCAAGCAAGGCGTCTAGAATTCTGTGGGCTATTCGCTTCCGGGAGCAAATCAACCGTGATTCTTGGAAATGCGCACCCTCTGGCTCCCGGTGAAGGCGGTGTAAAATCACCGATACACGACCGTTTGATTCTCGCTATCCTAAGGTCACAATTCCTTCATAAAAATTCCGTAAACAATTGATTTAACACACAAAATGTGGCTTTCATGCATCGGTTTTTCTTGCCGAAGATCTTTTGTGCCGCTCCGCTGGCCCAGACAGTCCAGCCTCGGATATGGCGCCCTGCGACCACATTGAACTTCGAGGGAAAAAATGAAGAAGCTTCTGATGACTTCTGCCATCATTGCAGCCGCAGCTTGCGCTGCGCAGGCAGACGTAGCCTTGTCGGGGGACGCACGCATGGGCGTCACTTCGAAAGATGGCGGCAATACGTTTGCATTCTCCAGCCGTGTGCGGGTGCGGTTCGCGCTGTCGAGCGAGACTGACAGTGGCCTGAAATTCGGTGCGCAGTTCCGGGCGGCCGATGCGGAGAAAGCGGCCTTAGGCACGCGCGGCACCGTGTTTCTTGAGACCCCGAAGTTTGGCAAACTGACGATGGGCGACGCCGAAGGCGCGGTTCAGGCTGCGGTCACGCAGTTCGCTGCCATCGGCTATGATGAGACTGGCAAGCGTCAGGAATTCGCGTTTTTGACTGGGGGCGATGCGAGCGGCGGGACCGATCTGCTGTACACCTATGCCAAGGGTCCGTTGTCGGTAAACCTGTCCATAGGCGACCCGGGCACTGCGGCGGGCATGGATGATGCTGCCGTCGGCGTTTCCTACACGACCGAATTCTGGAAGGTTGCAGCCGGTCACGAAGACGCGGGCGTGCTCAGCCAGACTGTTGTCAGCGGATCGTACGGCAATGGCCAGATTGAAGTGAAGGCAGCCTACGGAATGCGGAGTGACGACAAAGACCAATATGTCGTCAATGGCACCTTCATCTTCGGAGCCAACACCCTGACCGCGTTCCACAAGAAAGACTTCGCAGAGGTGCAGACCAACGGCGTTGGCATCCTGCATGATCTTGGCACCGGCCTCTCCCTGTCGGCAGGATATGCAAAGAAGGACGATGGCAGCAAGGCTCTGATCAACTTCGGCGCGATGATGTCGTTCTGAGGCTACCCTTTTCGTCCTGAAAATCAGACCGGTTCGGGGGGTATCCACCTACCGAACCCATCCCTCACTGGGCCGATGCGCCCTTGTCATCATGGAGAATTCTATGTCTTTTGTTCGTGTGGCCGCTTTTGCGGTTGCCGGTTTTGCGGCTGTGACGTCTGTCGCGTCTGCGCGCGACCAGTTGCAGGTGACCGGGTCGTCCACGGTTCTGCCTTACGCCATCATCGTTGCCGAATCCTTCGGTGAAAATTTCAGCTTTCCCTCGCCGGTCGTCTCTGGCGGCGGCACGGGTGTCGGCATCAAGACCTTCTGCGAAGGCGTCGGTGAAAACACCCCCGACATCGCCACTGCGTCGCGCAAGATCAAGACTTCGGAGCTTTCGCGCTGCAAGGCGAACGGCGTAACGGACGTTGCCGAAGTTCAGATCGGCTATGACGGGATCGTGTTTGCTTCGCCGATCAATGGTCCAGCTTTCCAGTTCACTGCGACGCAGTGGTACAATGCCGTGGCTGCCGAAGTGGTGATCAACGGCAAGATCGTGCCAAATCCTTATTCCAAATGGTCTGATGTGGACCCGTCGCTTCCGGCACAGGAAATTCTGGCGTTCATTCCGGGCACCAAGCACGGCACCCGCGAAGTGTTCGACGTGAACGTGATCGAAGCCGGCTGCAAGGCCTTCAAGGCCGACAAAGTGTTGTCGCGCCGCGAAGGTGGCGACAAGGACAAAACCAAGGCCGCGTGCATTGCGATGCGCACGGACGGCAGGGTGGTGGAGATTGACGGCGACTACAGCGAAACGCTGGCGCGTCTGGCGTCCGACCAGAATGGGATCGGCGTATTCGGTCTGGCCTTTTACGAAAACAACCGCAACACACTGCGTGTGGCCACCTTCAAGGGCGTGACGCCCTCTCGCGAAACGGTTGCTTCTGGCGAATACAAGATCTCGCGCCCGCTCTTCATCTACGTGAAGACGCAGCATATCGGCGTGATCCCCGGACTGGCCGAGTTTGTAAACTACTTCGTGTCCGACGAAATGGCCGCAGCCGGCGGCCCGTTGGAAGCTTACGGTCTAGTGCCCGACCCGAAACTGTCCGGAACGCAAAAGAAAGTCGCCGGATTTGCAGCGAAGTGACGATGGCGGACAAGGGCGGGGGTCGTGACTGTTGACTCTCCCCTTGCACCTGCTTGAGCGCACAGGCCCCGGGGCATGCCTCGGGGCTTTTCACTGGTGTTGTTTGCTTCTGCAAGGAATAGCCTGTCGCTGGGGAAACCCTGAGCGGATTACGTTCGTCGGGACCCCGTGAAGGAAATCAGCAGTGACCAAACGCACCTCTCCCATCGACAAAACTGGCCGTCGGATTGGCGAGAGCATCTGGGGCGAATTCCGGATCGAGTGGGATCTTGCTGAGCAACCCGGGCAGCATGGGCGCATCCCCAGTGTCATTGCTTGCGGCCTCGACGGCGCGAATTTTCAGGGATTGCTCATCAATCCCGAGGGGAACCTTCAGCCAGACGCGAGGTCTAGGCCACCGTGCCTGCGCGCGGTCCATTCCCCTTCGCCCTCGGTCTTGCCCCCCCGCGTCGGTTCACCTGAATCGGTGGCGTTTACCGGTTCGGTGTCGACCAGCTGTTGCAGTGGCTCCTTCGAGCCACGATGCAAGATATTCACGGCGTCTGGCCATCGTAGAACACATCGTCAGCCGCCACCGGGGCCGATTTCACATCAAGACTGACATTGGAAAAGGAAGTGTTTTCAATGTGATCCTTCCCCAAGCCTGACCGGCTGCGGTATGGTTAACTCTTGTTGTGAAAAGGTCACGTCATTGTCGCAAAACAGTGCAAACGGCCTCCTACACGGTGGTCAAGTCAGTCCTCTTGCGTCCCGTTTACAGATCATGAGAAATGCATGCCCTCCATGAAGCTTTCCGTCTCCGCGCCGGCCCTCGCGGCCCTGTCCGCCGGCGCCCGCGATCAGGTACAGGTCACCGGCTCGTCGGCCGTGCTCCCCTATGCGACCAAACTGCGCGTGGCACCCATGGACGGCATCGTCCCATCGTTTGAACCCATGTCCAGCGGTGACTGCCCGCTGTCGCAACCACTGTATTTCAACCAGCAGAAAGCGCAAATCAGCGTGATCCCCGGCCGGAAAAAATACACCGGTTCTTCGCGTCCAATGACACGGCCAGACTGGGTGGCCCACTTGCCGCCTGAAGTCGGGTGTCTGACCCGGAACTGGTCATAACCGGGTTGCTCTGACCGCCGAAACGTCAACGAGACCGTTGGCATAGGCGAACATGATCGAGGTGGTGCGCAGATCGCCGCCACACATTAATTTTCCCCGGGGGCGGAAGAATGCCAGTCTTGCTGTTACTTCTTGCTATCATCGTCATCTCTGCGGGCGCCTTCGCAATCTGCCGCCAAAAAGCCTTGGCATCGGTTCACGGCAACCAACGCCAACTGCATTCCCTTCCGAATTACTACGGCTGGCACGGTGCGATTATGGTCGTGCTTCCGGCGTTCGTGGGTATTGTGCTGTGGCTGATTGTGCAGCCGACGGTGGTTGAGATCCGCATTTCCAGTTATTTCCCACCTGAAAGGATCAGCGAAGACGCGTCGCTTGAACTTTTGATGTCGGACGTACGCAGGGTGGCGGGCGGGCTAGATTCGGCCGTTTCCACCGGCGCCATGACGGCACAAGAGGCAACCGACATCGGGTCAAGTTCCACCGATGTGCGCGCCAAACTGGCCGAGGTCGGCGTGGCTCTTGGGTCTGCCGTATTGCCCGAGGTGCTTTCCGCCGCTCAGGCCTACCGCAGTATGACCGGCACCGGGGCTCTGCTGCGCAGCGTTCTGACACTGGTCCTTGCCTTTGGCGGTCTGGTGTTCGCCGTCATGGCCACCAATAAGGATTTCCGCGCCCGAAACCGGGTTGAGTCGGCGGTCATGGGTCTGTTGATTGCAGCGTCTTCGATCGCGATCCTGACGACGGTTGGCATCGTCTATTCTATGCTGTCCGAGACAATCAGCTTCTTCTCCAAATATCCGATTCAGGACTTCTTTTTTAGTCTCACATGGTCGCCGAATTTCAACGGGGGGTCAGAACTGGGGATTATCCCGCTGATCTGGGGCACGATGTATATCAGCCTGATCTCGATCATCGTGTCGGTGCCAATCGGTCTGTTCGCCGCCATTTATCTGGCCGAATATGCGACCAAACGCACCCGCAGCCTTGTCAAACCGTTGATCGAGGTGATTGCGGGCATCCCGACCGTCGTTTTCGGGCTGTTCGCGCTTGTTCAGGTCGGCCCCGTGCTGCGCGATTACTTCTCAGCCCCACTGGGCCTTGGTGACAGCGGCTCATCCGTCATGACCGCAGGTCTTGTGATCGGCATTATGAACATCCCGTTCATCTCGTCGCTGTCTGAAGACATCATCAACGCTGTGCCACAATCATTGCGTGACGGCTCGCTGGCCATCGGTGCCACCAGGTCTGAAACCATCCGGGAAGTGGTGCTGCCGGCCGCCTTGCCCGGAATTGTCGGCGCAATTCTGATGGCTGCCAGCCGCGCGATTGGCGAGACGATGATCGTGGTCATGGGGGCAGGAGCCGCCGCCAAATTGTCGCTGAACCCGTTCGAGGCGATGACCACGATGACCGTGAAAATCGTGGGCCAGTTGACCGGTGATACCGATTTTGCCTCGCCCGAAACGCTTGTCGCCTTTGCCCTTGGCATGTCGCTGTTCGTCATCACCCTTGGTCTGAACATTCTGGCGCTTGTGATCGTGCGTAAATACCGGGAGCAATACGAATGACCGACGCCGCCGAAAGCGGCTTTGCCCGCCCACCAAAACAATCCGGTTCTTTGCTGACTCAAACGGATCTGATGCGCCGCCGCATTGCAACCGAGGCCCGCTTCAAAGCTTACGGTATCGCCGCGATCACTGTCAGCCTGGTTACTCTGGGCATCATGCTGTGGACCATCATCGGCGACGGAGTGTCTGCATTCTATCAGGCAAAACTGACATTTCCAACTGAACTGAGCGCCGAAGTTCTGGACCCAACCGGCAACCGCAGCCGGGACGAGATGACCAAGATCACCACTGTCGGCTACAGCAAGGTTTTGACCACCGCTTTCATTGCGGAATTGACCAAACGAGGCATTTCGGTTGAAGGCGTGTCAGACAGGGACATCGCGGCCCTGATCTCCAAAGATGCAGCGGGTGCCCTGCGAGCGCAGATTCTGGCAAACCCGGCGCTTGTCGGCACCACCATCGACACCGCGGTTCTTGCGGGCGGTCGCATCGACGGGTTTCTCAAGGGACGCGTCACCATGAAGACAGCAGAGCGTGACGGCAACGTCACTCCCGAACAACTGCAACTGGCCCAAAAGATGCAGGATGCAGGTCTGTTGAAAACCGCCTTCAACTGGGACTTTCTGACCAACCCCGACGCCTCCGATCAACGCCCCGAAGCGGCAGGTCTGGGTGTCGCCATCGTCGGTTCTGCCTATATGATGCTAATCGTTTTGGTCACCTGTGTGCCTGTCGGCGTTGCAGCGTCCATTTACCTTGAGGAATTTGCGCCGAAAAACATCTGGACCGATATGGTCGAGGTCAACATTTCCAACCTCGCCGCCGTACCGTCCATCGTGTTCGGTATCCTTGGCTTGGCCCTGTTCATCAACTTCGCCGGCTTTCCGCAGTCTTCGTCGCTGGTTGGGGCGCTGGTTCTCAGCTTGATGACCTTGCCCACCATCATCATCGCAACCCGCGCCAGCATCCGCGCGGTGCCGCCGTCGATCCGCGATGCGGCGCTGGGGGTCGGCGCGTCGAAAGTGCAGACTGTATTTGACCATGTCCTTCCTCTTGCCATGCCGGGAATTCTGACCGGCACCATCCTTGGCCTTGCCTCTGCGCTTGGGGAAACAGCCCCCCTGCTTCTGATCGGCATGGTCGCCTTTGTCGACAACTATCCCTCAGCCCCAGTTGAAGGGTTTCTTGATCCTGCCACTGCCATTCCGGTGCAGGTCTACGGCTGGGCCCAACGCGCCGATCCTGCCTTTATCGAACGCTCCAACGGCGCAATCATTGTTCTCCTGATCTTCCTTGTCGTGATGAACGTCGCCGCCATCCTTCTGCGCCGCCGGTATGAGCGACGCTGGTAATCTGACCCGAACAGGTGCCGACATGAACGATATGATAACAACGGTACGTGTTGCGGAATCCAGCAAAAACAAGATCTCGGCGCGCGGGTGCACTACGACAACTCCTACGCAGTCAAGGATGTTGATGTCGATAGGCTTGACAAGAACTCAACTGCCTCTGTCGGGCGATCCGGTTGCGGAAGATCCACCTTCCTGCGCTGCCTGAACAGGATGAATGATACCATCGAGGCGTGCAGGGTTTCCGGCAAAATCACCATCGACGGAGAAAATATCC
>JBIHZO010000086.1:0-10401 GCA_044231405.1 Cypionkella sp.
AACATCACCATGCGCAATCTGGTCACGTCGATGCGGTTGGTGTCCGAGTTGGACTGGGCCGATTTCTTTGAAACTGTCAGTTTGATCGACGTCCGCCTGCGTTCTGCCTTCGACTTTGCCGCGATGGATTTCCCCACCCGCAATGATTACCGCACCGCCATCGAGACGCTGGCCCGGGGTGCCGGGGCAGACGAGGCGGCCGTGACCAGTGCAGCGCTTGACCGCGCGCTGGCCGGTGATCCGGGGGCGGCGCTGATCGGCGATCAACGGCTTGCTCTGGAACGGCATCTGGGGTTCGCCGTGCCGTGGCGTTTGGCCGGGCAGCGCTGGGTGCGTCGGATGGGGTTGGTGGGCTATGGCAGCGCCATTCTGGTCGCGTCCGTCCTGATTCTGTCGGCTGCATTGGCGTTTGCGGGGGCCAATGGCTGGGCGTTGATCGCGCTTGGCCTGACCGGAGCGGTTGTCGCGTCTGAGGCGGGGATGGCCTTGGTGAACCTTGCCGTCACCCGCAGCTTTGCCCCCCGGCAGCTGCCCGGACTTGACCTGTTGCACGGCATCCCGCCCGATTTGCGGGTGCTGGTCGCAGTGCCGGTTCTGTTGACCGATGCCGCCGATCTGCGCGACCAGATCGAACGGCTGGAGGTGCATTATCTGTCCAGCATCGGCGGCGCGGTCAGCTATGCCTTGCTGGCCGATGGTCTTGACGCCGCGACCGAAACCACTCCCGAAGATGCCCCGCTGATCGCTCTGGCGCAGGCCGAAATCGCGGTGCTGAACGCCCGCCATCCCAACGCGGAAGGGCCACTGTTCCATATTCTGTACCGCCACCGTCTGTGGAACCCCCAAGAGGGCGTCTGGATGGCCTGGGAGCGCAAGCGCGGCAAACTGCACGAGCTGAACCGCCTGCTGCGCGGGGCCACGGACACCAGCTTTGTGGCGCAGGACACTGCGATCCGGCAGGATATCCGCTATGTCATCACGCTGGACGCTGACACCCGGTTGTTGCGCGACACCGTGCGGCGGATGGTGGGCAAGATGGCGCATCCGCTGAACCGGGCGCAGTTTGACCCGACCACGCAGCGCGTGACCAAGGGCTATGGCATCTTGCAGCCGCGCGTCGCCCCCAGTCTGCCGATGGCGCTGGATGGATCTTACTATCAGCAAGTTTTTTCCAGCCCCGGCGGGATAGAACCCTATGCCGCGGCCAGTTCGGATGTGTATCAGGACCTGTTTGATGAAGGGTCCTTCACCGGCAAGGGGATCTACGACATTGACGCCTTTGAAGCGGCTCTGGACGGGCGGGTGCCCGACAACAGCCTGCTCAGCCACGATCTGTTCGAGGGCATCTTTGCCCGCGCCGGTCTGGCATCGGACATTCAGGTGGTCGAGGATTTCCCCGCACGCCAGGATGTGGACATGCGGCGCCAACACCGTTGGGCGCGGGGTGACTGGCAGTTGCTGCCTTGGATTTCGGGTCTCAGGCCAGCTGCGGGTGGACTGCCTGCCGTGGGCCGATGGAAGATGCTGGACAATCTGCGGCGGTCCTTGCTGGCGCCCTCGGCGGCGCTGACGCTGGCGGTGGGATGGATGCTGCCGCAAGCGGCGGGCTGGACGCTGGCCGTGGTGATCATGTTGGCGCTGCCCTATCTGGTCTCGCTGCCCTTTGCTTTGGTGCCGGGGCGGGCGGGCATCACGTCGCGCAGCCATTTTGAGGCGCTTTGGGCAGATGTCAAAATGGCCGTGGCACGCATTGGCCTGAACCTGATCCTGCTGGCCGACAGTGCCTGGCTGATGCTGGACGCCATCGCGCGCAGTCTGGCGCGGCTGGCCAGCGGGCAGCACATGCTGGAATGGATGACGGCGGCGCAGGCGGGCAGTCGCGCCGTGCCAGGCTATCCGATGCAATACCTGCGCCGTGTGGGTGGTTTGGGTCTGGGCCTTGGCGCTTGCGTCATGGCTTATGCGGTGCGACCCGAGAGTCTGCCGGTGATGCTGCCCTTTGCCCTGATCTGGCTGGCAGCCCCCGCTGTGGCCCGGCGGATCAGCTTGCCACACGCAGGGGCCGCCACTGTGCCGCTGTCACAGGCGGATCAGACCAACCTGCGCCTGATCGCGCGTCGGACATGGCGCTTTTTTGAGACCTTCGTGACCGAGGCTGACAATTTCCTGCCACCGGACAACTTTCAGGAAACGCCGAAACCCGCGCTGGCGCGGCGCACCTCGCCGACGAACATCGGGCTTTACCTGCTGTCTGTGACGGTGGCGCATGACATGGGCTGGATCAGTCAGGCGCAGGCTGCGACCCGGTTGCAGCAAACCTTGCACAGCATGCAGCGGATGCCGCGCTATCGCGGCCACCTTTACAACTGGCACGACACCAGCGACCTGCGGGTGCTGGACCCGGCCTATGTGTCGTCGGTGGACAGTGGCAATCTGGCCGGGCATCTGATCGCCGTGGCGCGGGCCTGCGAAGAGTGGTCAGCCGCCGCGCTCATCAACCCGCAAGGCCTGCAAGACGCGCGGGAACTGGCGGACGAGGCGCTGCTGGCCGAGCCGAACCCGGCGCTGTCCGAGCTTTTGGCGCAAATCGCCAAAGGCGCAACCGATGCCCTGATCGCACAGGCGCAGGGGTTGGCCGCAGACCTGCCGCAGGGGTCAGAGGCCGCGTTCTGGACCCGCGCGATGATCGACAGCCACGCGACGGCCCTAGCCCCTTTGGGCCAGTTGACGGCGGTTGCCGCCATGGCCCGCAGCTTTGCCCTGGCGATGGATTTCGGCTTTCTGCTGAATCCGGAAAAGAAGCTGCTGTCGATCGGCTTCACCGCGACCACCAACACGCTGGACCAGAATTGCTATGATCTGCTTGCATCCGAAGCGCGGCTGGCGTCGCTGTTTGCAATCGCCAAGGGCGATGTCGAAACGCGGCACTGGTTCCGTCTTGGCCGGGCCGCCACCCCGCTTGGGGCCGGATCGGCCTTGGTGTCGTGGTCGGGCAGCATGTTTGAATACCTGATGCCCGCGCTGGTGATGCGTGCGCCGGCGGGGTCGGTGCTGGAGCAAACCAGCCGCCGCGTGGTGCAACGCCAACGCGACTATGCGGCTGGATTGGGTCAGCCATGGGGCATTTCGGAATCCGCCTACAACGCCCGCGATCTGGAGATGACCTATCAGTATTCCAACTTTGGCGTTCCGGGGTTGGGCCTGAAACGTGGGCTGGCCGAAGACCGGGTGATCGCGCCTTATGCCACCGCTTTGGCCGCGATGGTGGACCCGCAGGCGGCGGTGCAAAACTTTGCCGCCTTGAACCAGTTGGGCGCGCTAAGCCGCTACGGCTTTTATGAGGCGCTGGATTTCACCGCCAGCCGCCTGCCCGTCCAGCAACTGCCCAATGCCCCAGCTTGTGCCATCGTGCGCAGTTACATGGCGCATCATCAAGGCATGACGATCACGGCGCTGGCCAATGTGCTGCACCACGGTCGGCTGCGCGCGCGGTTTCACACCGAACCGATGATACAGGCGGTGGAATTGTTGTTGCAGGAACGGGTGCCGCGGGATGCCGCTGTCGCGACCCCGCGTGCGGCGGATGTGCAGATCACCCCGGTGGAACATAGCGATACCCCCAGCCTGCGCCGCTTTGACAGCCCCGCCGATGCCTGGCCGACAGCGCATTTGCTGTCGAATGGCAGCTACAGCGTCACACTCACGCCCACGGGTGCGGGATACAGCAAATGGCGCGATCTGGCCGTCACGCGCTGGCGCGCGGACCCGACACAGGCGGGCCATGGGTCGTGGCTCTATCTGCGCGACGTGAAAACCGGCGCAATGTGGTCGGGCGCGGTGCAGCCCTTGGGCCAGTCCGCCAACCAGACGGCGGTATTTTGCGATCACCACGCGGCCTTTTCCCATCACGCCCCGCATCTGATCACCCTGACCGAGGTGGTGGTGTCGGGCGAAGACGACGCCGAGGCCCGGCGTGTGACGCTGACCAACACCGGCCGCCGCGGGCGCGAGGTGGACGTGACATCCTACGCCGAACTGGTGCTGGCACCACCCGCCGCCGACCTGTCGCATCCGGCGTTTTCGAAGCTGTTCGTCGTCACCGACTTTTTGCCGGAACTGGGCGTTCTGATTGCCACCCGCCGCCGCCGTGCCCCATCGGATCCCGAGGTATGGGCCGCCCATATCGCCGTGGTGGAGGGCGCAGAAACCGCACCGTTGCAATACGAATCCGACCGCGCGCGTTTCATCGGGCGCGGCCAGGACGCAAGCAGTGCCGCGATGGCAGGGGCCCCTTTGTCTGGCACCTCCGGCACGGTGCTTGACCCGATATTCAGCCTGCGCCGCAGGGTGAGCATCCCGGCAGGCGGGCGCGTGCGGGTGACGTTCTGGACCATGGTTGCCGGGTCGCCCGAGGCGTTGCTGGATCTGGTCGACCGGCATCGCGACACTTCGGCCTTCGGGCGCGCGGCCACTTTGGCCTGGACCCACAGTCAGGTGCAATTGCGCCACCACGGCATTGCCACGGCCGAAGCGGCGGATTTTCAACGGTTGGGCGGCATGCTGATCCGCAACGACGCCCGCCTGCGCGCCAGCTTCGGCAAGATCATGGCCGGGGATGGCCCGCAATCGCGGCTTTGGGCGCTTGGGATTTCCGGCGATCTGCCGATCCTTGTCTATGTCATCACCGATGCCGAAGACCTGCCCCGCCTGCGCGAAGTTCTTGCAGCGCAGGACTATTGGCGGATGCGGCAAATGGCCGTTGATCTGGTGATCCTGAACGACCGTTCGTCTTCCTATGTGCAGGATTTGCAGATCGGGATCGAGGCTGCGGTGCGATCCGCACAGGCGCGGCCCAGGCCAGCGGGTCAGAGCGGTGCGATGGGAGCGATCCACGCCCTGCGCTGCGATCTGATGGCACCCGAGGCGCGTGCGATGCTGATTGCGTCGGCAGATGTGATCTTGCACGCCGACCGCGGTGGCATTGGCGATCAGCTGGATGCGCTGCCGATCACAGCGCCGCCCGTTGTCCCCAGGCTGCCCGCAATTCAAAACCTGCAAGCCGCCCCAAGCGCCTTGCCGCCGTTGGAGTTTTCGAACGGTTTTGGCGGCTTTGCGCGTGAGGGCCGCGAGTATGTGATTGCCCTGCAAGACGGCCAGACCACACCCGCGCCTTGGATCAACGTTATTGCCAATCCGGGCTTTGGCTTTGGCGTATCGGCCGAAGGGTCGGGGTCGGTCTGGTCTGAAAACAGCCGCGAAAACCAGTTGACGCCGTGGTCGAACGATCCGGTCAGCGATCCCTCTGGCGAAGCGATGTATCTGCATGATCTGGAGACGGGTCAGATCTGGACACCCACCGCCCTGCCCATGCGCAGCCAGGGTCAATACCTGTGCCGTCACGGCTTTGGCTATTCGGTGTTTGAACACACAGCGCAGGACATACAGGCCGAAATGGTGCAATTCGTGCCGATGGATGCGCCCGTCAAGGTGACGCGGTTGCGGCTGCGCAATCTGTCGAAACGGGTGCGGCGGCTGTCGGTAACAGGCTATGCCGAATGGGTGCTGGGCACCGCGCGCAGTGCCACGGCGGGCAAGATCATCACAGCGATTGATGGTGATACCGGCGCTGTGCTGGCGCAGAACCCGCGTGCCATGGCCTTTGCAGGACGGGTGGCTTTTGCCGATTTCGGCGCGGTGGACAGCCTGACCTGCGACCGCACCGCGTTTCTGGGCCGGGGCGGCAGCATGTCAGCACCGCAAGGCCTGTCTCAGGCAGTGCTTGGCGGTCAGCACGGCCCGGCGCTGGACGCCTGTGCGGCGCTGCAACGGCAGGTCGTTCTGGCACCGGGGCAGGTGATTGACCTGCATTTCCTGCTGGGTCAGGCCGAAACGGCGGCGCAGGCCAGTGCCTTGATTACGGCCACCCGCGCCCGCGACACCGATACGATGCTGGCCGAGGTGGCGCAGCATTGGGGCGGCCTGCTGACCGAAGTGCAGGTGCAGACGCCCGACCGGGCCATGGATATCTTGCTGAACGGTTGGTTGCTGTATCAGGCGCTGTCTTGCCGGATCTGGGCGCGGGCGGGGTTTTATCAGGCCAGCGGAGCCTATGGCTTTCGGGATCAGTTGCAGGATGGCATGGCGCTGACGGCCCTTCGGCCGGAATTGACCCGCGCGCACCTGCTGCGCGCAGCATCGCGGCAGTTTCCGCAAGGCGATGTGCAGCATTGGTGGTTGCCGCATTCCGGCCAAGGCGTGCGCACGCGCATTTCGGATGACCGGGTCTGGCTGGCCTATGCAACGGCGCATTATGTGCAGGTGTCAGGCGATATCGGCGTGCTGGACGCCGCACTGCCCTTCTTGGAGGGCCCTGCCCTTCGCCCCGATGCGCATGACGATTTCTTCTTGCCGCAAGTCTCAGACCACACCGCAAGTCTGCTGGAGCATTGCGCGCTGGGGCTGGATCAGGCGATTGCCCTGACCGGGGCCAATGGCATGCCGCTGATCGGCACCGGCGACTGGAACGACGGCATGAACCGCGTGGGTGAGGCGGGCAGCGGCACCAGCGTCTGGCTGGGCTGGTTGCTGATCACCACTCTGCGCGCCATGGCCCCGCACATGCAGGCACCTGACCCTGACCGCGCCGCGCGGTGGCTGGCCCATGCCGACAGCGTGACCCGTGCCATTGAGCGTGACGGTTGGGATGGCGCGTGGTATCGGCGCGGCACCTATGATGACGGCACCCTGCTGGGGTCGGCCACATCGCCGGAATGTCAGATCGACAGCATTGCGCAGTCATGGGCGGTGTTGTCGGGGGCCGCTGATCCGGCGCGGGCGGTGACGGCAATGGCGTCGATGACTGACCGGCTGATCCGTCCTGATCCGGGGTTGGCCCTGCTGTTCACCCCGCCCTTTGATGCCACGACGCAAGAGCCGGGCTATATCAAAGGCTACCCGCCGGGTCTGCGCGAAAACGGCGGGCAATACAGCCATGCCGCGATGTGGGCCATTCTGGCCCAGGCGCGGTTGGGCGACGGTGACGCCGCCCATGCGCTGTTTGCGCTGATCAATCCGATCAACCATGCCCTGACGCGCACGGCGGCGCGGCGGTACAAGGTCGAACCCTATGTCATTGCCGCGGATGTCTATTCCACCTCCCCGCACGAAGGCCGGGGTGGCTGGACATGGTACACCGGGTCCGCCGCATGGATGTACCGCGCCGGGATCGAGGGGCTGCTGGGCCTGACCCGCTCCGGGCCTGATCTGGTCTTTGACCCCTGCTTTCCCAAGGCATGGCTACAGGTCACCGCCAGTCTTGGCCAAGCCGCCACCCGCTGCGATATCACCATCCGCAACCCGAACCACAGCGGGCATGGGATCACAGCGGCTTGGCTGAACGGTACGGCAATGCCTGTTGTGGGCGGCACACTGACCCTGCCCAAAGCAGCGGCGCAGGGGCGGCTGGAGATTGAACTGATCTAGGCTCGGGCGGCCCGTCTGCGGCGCAGGGCACCGCGCCACAGCGGTTTCAGCAGTTCCAGGATGACAAACACAATCACCCCGGCCACGGGCGGGATGGTCAGATGTTTGGGGGCAAGGGCAGCGAACCCGAACAGATCGCGCGCCGGTTGCCAGAACAGGGTGACGGCCAGCACCCCCGCCACGACGGGCAGCACCATGGCCAGCGCCCTGTTGGGCCGCGACAATGCGGTCAGGATGGAGGACGACACCGACCGGTCCACAAAGATCAGCGCCACAATGCCCATCACCAGCGCCGCGAAGGTCAGCCCGCGCACCTGATCCTCTGACAGGCCGTAGCCGGGGGCCAGTGCAAAGATTGTGGCTGTCACGCCCAAAAGCAATACGCCTTGCAGCAGGCTCCAAAGGATCGTGGGGCCGGAAAACAGCGGCTCGGCGGGCGGGCGCGGTGGGCGGGTCATCACGCCGTCTTCTTCGGTTTCCGCCTCGAACACCAGCGAACAGACCGGGTCGATCACCATCTCCAGAAAGGCGATGTGCATGGGGCCAAACAGGATCGGCATCCCGAAAAGCAGGGGCATCAGCGCCAGCCCGGCAATCGGCACATGCACGGCCAGGATGAAGCTCATGGCCTTGCGCAGGTTGTCGTAAATCCGCCGCCCCAGCCGCACGGTGGTGACGATAGAGCCGAAATCATCATCCAAAAGCACGATGCTGGACGCTTCACGCGCGACATCGGTGCCGCGCCCGCCCATCGCCACACCGATATGCGCGGCCTTCAGCGAGGGTGCGTCATTGACCCCGTCACCCGTCATGGCCACCACCGCGCCGCCCGCCTTCAATGCCATGACAATGCGCAGCTTCTGTTCCGGCATGATACGGGCAAAGATCGTCACATCACGCACCGCGCGGGCCAGCTCGGCATCTGACATTGCCGACAGTTCGATCCCGGTGATCACCGAGGTGCCCTGCAACCCTGCCTGCGCCGCGATGGTCTGGGCCGTGGCCGGATAATCGCCGGTGATCATGATCACCTTGATCCCGGCGCTGCGGCATTGCGCCACCGCTTCGGGTACCGAGGCGCGCAAGGGGTCGGCCAAACCCACCAGCCCCAGAAAGCGGAAGGCAAAATCGCGCTGGCTTTCCGGCAGGTCCGCCCCGGCATGGGCGGCCTCGGCCACCCCCAGCACCCGCAGACCCGCCGCCGCCATCTGATCGACCTGAACCGTCAGCGCGGCACGGGCCGTGGCGTCCAGCCGACACAGATCGGCCATCGCCTCGGGGGCGCCCTTGGCGGCGATCTGCCAGCCCGCACCCGGACCCTGCCACACCTGCGACATTGCCAGCAGATCGGGTGCCAGTGCATAGCTGCGCGCCAATACGCGACCCGTCCCCGGCAGGGTTTCGCCGTCACGCAGATCGGCTTGCGCCAAAGCGTGAAAGGCCTTTTCCATCGGATCAAACGGTTCAGGGGCCGAAGCCATCACCCCTGCCGCCGCCAGTTCGCGAAACGCCTCGGGCAGCGACGCGCCCACCGTCACCGCCGGGCCGTCGGTCAGACGCAGCTGCGCAATGCTCATGCGGTTCTCGGTCAAGGTGCCGGTCTTGTCGGTACACAGCACCGATGCCGCACCCAGCGATTCAATCGCTGACGCCCGCCGTGTCAGCACCCGGACCTTGGAAATCCGCCAGGCGCCCATCGCCATGAACACCGCCAGCACCATCGGAAACTCTTCGGGCAGCATCGACATGCCCACTGCGATGCCCGCCAGCACGCCTTCCAGCCAGCCCCCGCGCAGCAGGCCATACAAGACCACAACCGCCACGCTGACCGCCGCGCCGAAAGCCGCGAACACCAGCACCAGCTTGCGCATCTGGCGTTGCAGATGCGGCGTCTCGATCTCCAGCTTGCCCAGCGAGGTGCCAATTTTGCCGATCTCGGTCGCGGGACCCGTTGCCACGACCCCGGCAATCGCGGTGCCCCCGACAATCATACTGCCAGAATAGACCATCGGTTGATCTTCACCACCCGGGCGAGCCTCTGCCACAACCTGACCCACATGTTTGCGCACCGGAACCGCCTCGCCGGTCAGCAGGGATTCATCGGCGGTCAGGCCCTGCGCCGTTACAAGCAGGGCGTCAGCAGGAACGCGGTCACCCTCGGACAGCACGATCAGATCGCCGCGCACAACGTCGCGCCCGGCCACCCGCTGCCGCTCGCCATCGCGAATGACCAAAGCGCGCGGGCTGGTCAGGTCGCGCAGCGCCTCCAGCACCCGCTCGGTCCGGGCCTCTTGCACCACGGTGATACCCACCGACAGGCAGGCAAAGGCCAGCAAGATCAGTGCTTCTTCACGGTTGCCCAGCAAAAGATAAACCACCCCGCCCGCGATCAGCAGGGCCAGCATCGGCTCGCGCAGCACTTCGAACACGATGCGCAACGGCGACCTGCGCTGCGCCCGCGGCAACTCATTCGGGCCTTCGGCCGCCAACCGGGTCTGGGCTTCGGCGGCGGTCAAACCTTGGCCGGCAGGCGACGCGGCGACAGGACTTTTCATTGCGACATTCCATACCAACGCGGCGTGCCGCTTTGACAAGAGAGTGACATGCACAAGCCCGCTGTTGCCTTGATATGTATCAGCACAGACTGCTGCCGCTGCAGAAACCGTTACGGCGCAGCGGGCGCTGCCGGAGCCGTGTCTGTCAACCCGACCGAACGCCACGCCTTCACAAAACGCTGTGCTTCAACCACCTGTTCAGGCGTCAATTGTTTTTCAACTGCCGCCCGGGCCGGTCTCGCATCTGGGGGTTGAGAAGCGGCCGCAAGATTGAAACAGCCATGGGCCTTGATCAGATCCTTGCCGACACCAAGGCCCATGACACCGGCCTGATCCAACAGGTTCATCGCGCCGATATGATCCT
>JBIHZO010000266.1:0-5346 GCA_044231405.1 Cypionkella sp.
TCGGCTCACGGTTGATGCCAGTGAACATCTCATACAGGCTGGCCAAGTTGCGGTCGTTTGCGTCCAGCCGAAACACGCCCGCGCCGCCGTTGCCGTACAGCGGCTTCAGGATGATGTCGCCATGCCGCGCCTTGAAATCGCGGATGGTCTGCAGATCGCGGGCAATCGCGGTGGGCGGGGTCAGATCGGAAAACCGCAGAACCAGCAGCTTTTCGGGATAGTTGCGCACCCAGAACGGATCGTTCACCACCAGGGTTTTCGGGTGAATCATGTCCAGCAAATGCGTGGTTGTGATGTAACCCATATCAAAAGGCGGGTCCTGCCGCAGCCAGACCACATCAAACTCCGCCAGATCAACCTCGGCTTCCGGCCCATAGCTGACGTGATTGCCCAACTCACGCCGCAGCGTGATCGGAAACCCCCGCGCCATCACCCGACCTTCCACAAAGGCCAGTTTGTCGGCGGTGTAGAAAAACAGCGAATGGCCCCGCGCCTGCGCCTCAAGCGCGATGCGGAAGGTGCTGTCACCGTTGATATTGACAGACCCGATCGGGTCCATCTGTAGCGCTACCTTGAGGGGCATATTCAACTCCGGAATTGTCAGCCCTTTGATGGCGCAAGCCCGTGCCGGATGCAATCATGCGGCGTAGGCGTTTTCCAGGACTTCGATCCGACCCATCGCATCCACCATGGCCAGATCAATGCGCACATCGGTCAACTGGCCATTGGGTTCGCCTGCCAGAAACTCCGAAGCCGTGTTGTAAATCCGCGCCATTTGACGGGGAGTCAGGTGTTCGGCCGCCATCGCATGGGTTTTGCTTTGCTTGACCTCGATAAAGATCAGATTGTTGCCATCCCGCGCGATCAGATCAATTTCACCGGCAGACCCGCGCCACCGCCGCGCACAAACCGCCCGGCCAGACCGCGCGTACAACTGTGCCACCTGATCTTCGGCCGCCAAACCCGCCTGATAGGAACGCGCCCCACTCATTGCCCAGCCCTTTTCAACGCCAGTTGATACACATCGCGCCGCGCCAACCCGTAAGCCTGCGCCACCGCCGCTGCGGCATCTTTCATCGACATATGGGTAAGTGCCCGATCCAAAGCCTGCTCCACCGTTGCCGCATCTGCCACCTGTTCCGCAGCGCGATCTATCAGGACGACGATTTCGCCCTTCACATCGCGCCCGCCAAAGGCCGCTGCCAATTCCGCCAAAGTCCCGCGCGACACTTCTTCGAATCGCTTCGTCAGTTCCCGGCACACCGCAGCGTTACGCCCTGCCCCCATAATTTGCACCAAATCATCTAACAGTTGGTTAATCCGCTTCGGCGATTCGTACAGGATCAGGGTTGCCTGCACCTGCACCAGATCGCGCAAAAACGTCTCGCGTGCCGATTTCGTCGAAGGGGCAAAACCTGCGAACATAAAGCGGTCGCTGGGCAATCCCGACACGGTCAGCGCGCACAAAACCGCCGACGGTCCGGGCGCGGACAGCACGGTGTAGCCTTCGGCAATCGCGGCGCGGCCCAATTGGAAACCGGGATCTGAAATCAGCGGTGTGCCTGCTTCCGAGGCGTAGGCGACCGATTTGCCCTCGGCCATCGCGCGCAGCAGGCGCGGCAGGGCCGTGTCATTGTTGTGCTCGTGATAGGCCACCAATGGGCGATCGCCCAGCGCAACCCCGTGAATTTCCATCAGATGTCGCAACGTGCGGGTGTCTTCCGCCGCCAGCACATCGGCCGAGGCCAGAATGTCCAGCGCCCGCAGCGTGATATCCCGTGCTGCGCCGATCGGCGTGGCCAGAAAATGCAGCCCCGGCAGCAGCCGTGATTTGAGTGGCGTGGGATTGCCGATGCTCACGCCATTTCCCCCTTGGGTAAGTTTACTTATGGCCCCAAACCGCCTAGTCTACGCCACATTTGCTGCGCGCCACCGAGTGAGGAATCCTATGTTGTCTGTTTTGAAGCAGGCCCGCAAGTCGCTGGGCCAAATTGTTGTTGGCGCCGCGGCCCTTGTGTTGGCCGCCTGTACCCCGACGGCGGGGCCTGTCACAGGTGGCGGCAACGACTCGGGCAGGGTGCAAGTTGCGTTGTTGGTCCCCGGCGGATCCGGTCAGGCCAGCGATGAGCTGCTGGCGCGGTCGCTGCAAAACGCCACCCGGTTGGCAATTGCCGATCTGGGCGGGGCGCAGGTGGATTTGCGCGTCTACAACACCGCAGGGCAGCCGGCTCAGGCCGCCGCGATGGCGGCCAAAGCGGTGGCGGAGGGCGCGCAGATCATTCTGGGCCCGGTGTTTGCGCAAGAGGCCAATGCGGCCGGCGTGGCTGTGGCTGGGCAGGGCGTCAATGTTCTGGCCTTCTCGAACAACCCCGACATCGCGGGCAATAACGTCTTCGTGCTGGGGCCAACCTTTGGCAACACCGCCAAGCGGTTGGCCACCTATGCAGTGCGGCAAGGGAAATCCAAGGTCATGATCGTCCATGACCGCAACACCGCAGGCGACCTCGGCCGTGCGGCCATTGCACAGGGCGTTTCGGCGGCGGGTGGGCAGGTTGTGGCCTCGGGCAGTTATGAATTCTCGCAGAACGGCGTGGTTTCGGCGGCCCCCGGCATTGCCAAGGCCGCCAAGGACAGCGGTGCACAGGCGGTGTTCCTGACCGCCGACACCGCAGGCGCTTTGCCCTTGGTCAGCCAGCTTTTGGTCGACAACGGATTGTCTTCGGCCAATGCGCAATTCATCGGCCTGACACGCTGGGACATTCCGGAGGCCACTTTGGCGCTGCCGGGGGTGCAGGGTGGCTGGTTCGCGCTGCCCGATCCGGCGCTGTATGCGCAGTTCCAGTCGCGCTACAATGCCGCCTATGGCGAGGCCCCGCACCCGATTGCAGGCCTGGCCTATGACGGCATCGCGGCGATTGGTGCTTTGATGAAGCGCGATCTCACCGGTGCCGTGTCCAAGGCCGCGCTGACCCAAGGGTCGGGCTTTGTCGGCGTCAACGGCATTTTCCGCCTGCGCGCAGATGGCACCAATGAACGCGGTCTGGCCGTGGCGCAAATCCGCGGCGGGCGGTTGGTGGTGGTTGACCCAGCCCCACGCAGCTTTGGCGGCCCGGGCTTCTAAGTCACACCATGAAAGACACAGATTTTCCGCTGCCGGTCGCCGACGTCTTGCTTCCGGCGGCGGAGGTGATTGACGGCCCCGCCCTGATCGCTGCCATTTCGGCAGAGGTCGGGCCAAACCCGGACGGCCGCAGTGTCCGCGCCATCGCCGTGCGGCACATGGCAGAGGCGAAGGCGCGTGGCAACGCCCTGTTGCAGGCGGCCTTTGCCGAACGACCGCTGGCCGCCCGTGCGCTTGTCACAGCGCAATCGCATCTGACTGATGTTCTGGTCACCACCGCCCTGATGGTCGCCCGCCTGCACCTGCATCCCTTGCCCAACCCGACCGAATCCGAGCGGATTTCCGTGCTGGCCGTCGGTGGCTTTGGCCGTGCGGAAATGGCACCGCATTCGGATGTGGATTTGCTGTTCCTGACGCCGTGGAAAATCACGCCTTGGGCGGAATCGGTCATCGAATCCATGCTTTACATGCTGTGGGACCTCAAGCTGAAGGTCGGCCACGCCAGCCGGACCGTGGCCGATTGCCTGCGGTTGGGACGCGATGACATCACCATCCGCACCGCCCTGCTGGAACACCGCTTCATCGCGGGCCATGCCAAACTGGCCACCGAATTGGGCGACCGGCTGTGGGCCGACCTGTTCCGCAACACCGGCCCTGAATTCATCGAGGCCAAGCTGGCCGAACGCGCCGAGCGTCACAAACGTCAAGGCGGACAGCGCTATGTGCTGGAACCGAACGTCAAAGAGGCCAAGGGCGGCTTGCGCGATCTGCAAACCCTGTACTGGATCGGCAAATATCTGCACCGGGTGCCGTCTTCGGCGGGCTTGGTCGGCGCCGGCCTGCTGACGCGCGATGAATATGACATGTTTGAACGCGCCGAAACCTTCCTGTGGTCGGCGCGGTGCCATCTGCACTACATCACCGGCCGCTGTACCGATCAGCTGACCTTCGATCTGCAGGTCGAAGTCGCCGCCCGCATGGGCTACCGCGATGCTGCGGGCCGTCGTGCGGTCGAACTTTTCATGCAGGACTACTTCCGCCATGCCACCCGCGTCGGCGAGTTGACCCGCATCTTCCTGACCGAACTGGAGGCCCGCCACGCCAAACCCGAGGCGCGTCTGCTGGGGTTTTTCACCCGCAGAAAGGTGAAAGCGCCGTTCAAGCTGGTACAGGGACGACTGGACGTTCTGGACCCGGCGGTGTTCTTCGCCGACCCGCTGAACCTGCTGCGCATCTTTGAAGAGGCGCTGCGGTCGGGTTATCTCTTGCACCCGAACGTCATGCGCATGGTGGCCGCCAACCTGCACCTGATCGACGATGATCTGCGCAACAACCCCGAAGCCGTGCGCATCTTCCTTGACCTGCTTTTGAAACATGGCAACCCCGAACGGGGCCTGCGGCGGATGAACGAATTGGGCGTTCTGGCCGCCTTCATTCCCGAATTCGAAAACATCGTCGCGATGATGCAGTTCAACGTCTACCACCACTACACGGTGGACGAACACATCATCCAGACCATCAGCATCTTGGCGCAGATCGAACGCGGTGAACTGGTCGAAGCGCTGCCGGTCGCCTCGGGCATCCTGACCGCCGGGGTGAACCGCAAGGTGATCTATGTCGCGCTTTTGTTGCACGACATCGGCAAGGGCCGCCCGGAAGATCATTCCATCATCGGCGCGCAGATCGCCCGGCGCATCTGCCCGCGTCTGGGCCTGACTGCGGAAGAAACCGAAACCGTCGAATGGCTGGTGCGTTACCATCTGCTGATGTCGGACATGGCGCAAAAACGTGACATTGGCGACCCGCGCACCGTGCGCGATTTCGCCAAGGCGGTGAAGACCAAACGGCGGCTGGACCTGCTGACGGTGCTGACCGTCTGCGACATTCGCGGGGTGGGGCCGAACACCTGGAACAACTGGAAGGCCATGCTGCTGCGCCAGTTGCATGGCCAGACCGCCGACGCGCTCGAAGGCGGGCTGGAAAACATCAACCGCGAAAAGCGCGAGGATGAGGCGAAGGCGGCCCTGCGCGCCCGCCTGAGTGACTGGGATGCCAAAGACCTGCGGGTTGAAACCGCGCGCCACTACGCCCCCTATTGGCAGGGCCTGTCCACCGACACCCAAGAGGTCTTTGCCCGCATGCTGCGCGGTCTTGGCGATGATGAAATCCGCATCGACCTGCACCCCGAACCCAGCCGCGACGCCACCCGTGCCTGCTTTGCATTG
>JBIHZO010000285.1:0-5033 GCA_044231405.1 Cypionkella sp.
TCCCGGCATATTCTCACGCCTTGCCGGGGCCTTGGCCTTGGTTGGGGCCAATGTCGTCGATGCCCGCACTTACACGTCGAAAGACGGCTACGCGACGCCGGTGTTCTGGATTCAGGATGCCGACGGCAAACCCTATGAGGTCAGCCGCCTGCCCCGCCTGCGTGGCATGATCGAGAAAACCCTGCGCGGTGAAGTGCTCCCGCGGGAGGCGCTGGCCGGCCGCGACAAGGTCAAGAAACGCGAGCGCGAATTCCGCTTTCCAACTCACATCACCTTCGACAACGAAGGGTCCGAAATTTACACCATCATCGAGGTCGACACCCGCGACCGCCCCGGCCTGCTCTATGATCTGACCCGCACTCTGGCCGCCAACAACATCTACATCGCAAGCGCCGTGATCGCGACCTACGGCGCGCAGGTGGTGGACGTGTTTTACGTGAAGGACATGTTCGGCCTGAAACTTCACGCCAAGCACCGCCAAGAGGCGCTGGAGAAAAAGCTGCGCCAAGCCATCACCGAAGGCGTGGAACGCGCCCAGAACGCCACCTGACCCCATTGGGGGGGGCTTCGCCCTGCCCACCCCAATCCTTAACAAATCCTTAAATTGACCATATTAACATATTGATTTTGATATATAAAAAATACGTCCCAACTCGGGACCACCCACCCGCGCCCCATTTTCCAATTCACCCCCCTGCCAAACCCCTGTAAGCCTGTCCAAAATCGCGGGGCGACAATGAAACCGATCAGCCTGTTCCGATCCATCCTGACCGTCGGCGGCTGGACCCTTTTGTCACGCGGCGCAGGATTCGCCCGCGACATGATGATGGCCGCCTACCTTGGCGCGGGACCGGTGGCCGACGCCTTCAACGTCGCGTTCTCGCTGCCCAACATGTTCCGCCGCTTCTTTGCCGAAGGCGCGTTCAACATGGCCTTCGTCCCGATGTTTGCCAAAAAGCTGGAGGGCGGCGAGGATGCCAACGGCTTTGCCCGCGACGCCTTCTCGGGCCTTGCGGCGGTTCTGATTCTGTTTTCCATCATCGGCACGCTGGCGATGCCGTGGCTCGTCTATGCGATGGCCTCGGGGTTTGTGGGCAGCGAGCGGTTTGATCTGGCGGTGCTTTATGGCCAGATCGGCTTTTGCTACATCCTGTTCATCAGCCTTGTGGCCCTGCTGTCGGGCGTGTTGAACGCCTATGGCCATTTCACCGAGGCCGGGTTTGTGCCCGTGCTGATGAACCTGATCTTCATTGCCACCATGCTGCTGGCGGTGTGGTTTGGCTGGGACATGGGGCTGACCTTGGCATGGACGGTGCCGGTTACGGGCATCGCGCAACTGGCCTTCACATGGATGGCCGCGCGCCGGTTGGGGCTGAACTTCACCCCGCGCTGGCCGACGCTGACACCCGATCTGAAACGACTGGCGACCATTGCCGCGCCTGCGGTTCTGGCGGGCGGCGTGGTGCAGATCAACCTTCTGGTCGGTCGTCAGGTCGCCAGCTACACCGAAGGCGCGGTGTCGTGGCTGGTCTATGCCGACCGCCTGTATCAACTGCCCTTGGGCGTGGTTGGGATCGCCATCGGCACCGTCCTGCTGCCCGACCTGTCGCGACGCCTGCGCGCGGGCGATGCGGAAGGCGGACGCAGCAGTTTCAACCGGGGCATCGAATTCGCGCTGGCCCTGACCCTGCCCGCCGCTGTCGCCCTGATGGTGATCGCGCTGCCACTGGTCACGGTTCTGTATCAGCGCGGGGCGTTTACAGCGGCCGACAGCCAGAACACCGCGCTGGTGCTGGCGATCTATGGCGCGGGCCTGCCGTCCTTCGTGCTGCACAAGGTCCTGCAACCGCTGTTTTATGCCCGTGAAGATACCAAGCGGCCGTTCCGCTATGCCGTGGTCTCGATGGTGCTGAATGCCGCGATTGCGGTGGGGCTGATGCCCTATATCGGCTTTGCCGCCGCCGCCTTGGCCACCACCTTGGCGGGCTGGATCATGCTGGCGCAGCTGTGGATCGGGTCACGCCGGATGGGCGACGAGGCGCGGCTGGACCCGCGCCTGCGCAGCCGCCTGCCCCGGATCATTCTGGCCTCGGCGCTGATGGGCGCGGTCCTGTTTGGGCTGGCGCAGCTGCTGGCCCCGGCACTGGCCGATCCGGTCTGGCGTTATGGCGCGGTGGCGGCACTGATCGGGGCGGGGATCGTCAGCTATTTCGGGATCGGGGCGGGCTTGGGGGCCTTCCGGCTGTCGGATTTCAAGGGTCTGCGCCGTCAGCGCTGACGGATCCGCTCCCGCACCCGGCCAAATCCGCCGGGGCTGACGACGAAGGACAAAAAGAACCCGGCGGTGAAGCCCGAAAGGTCGGCCACCCATTCCCAGCCGCCGCCGAACAGCACGCCGAACAGCAACTGCACGAACAGCAAGAAGCCGATCATTGAAAACGCGCGGAACTGGTTGACCCCGGTTCCCGCCAGCCGCACCCACAGCAAAAATGTGAACGCCCCGATCAGCCCGTAGACCGCCGGATAGGCCCCGAACAGCGGCGGTTGAATGGCCGGGATCGACACATAAACCAGCCCACCCACAACCGACGCGCCAAAGAACACCACAGCCAGCGCCCACCAGCGGAAAATCTCGCCCACAAACTTGCCCATGGCCAACAGGATCACGATGGCAAACACCGCCTGCGTCAGGGTGAAGTGCAAGAACGGATAGGTCACGAACCGCATCAGCAGTTCTCCGTCAAACGCCCCCAAACCCGCCTGTTGCCGCCAGTAGTTGGGCCAAAGCCCGAACCCTTCAATCGCCGCCGCGCGCCAGCCGATGGCGTTTGCCCCCCCGACCACCCCGGCATCGCCCAGACTGAACACCATCTCCAGCACGATCATCGGCAGCGCCAGCAGCCAGACCACAGGCGGCAGCGGATTGATCGGAGGGGCGTTGCGGTCGTTCATGGTGATCTCCTGTCGGGCCGATTGACGCCCCCTGCTGCCTTCGATAAGCCGAACCCGCAGCCTTTTCCAGTCCGCACCTTCTTGTGCCCGCAGCCTTTCATGATGGAGTTCCCATGTCCGAGCCGGTCCAAACGCCTCTGACCTTCCCGACCCGCATTTTTTCGGGGATCCAGCCTTCGGGTGGGTTGACCCTTGGCAATTATCTGGGGGCGCTGAAACGCTTTGTGCAAAAGCAGGATGAGGGGATCGAGACGGTCTATTGCCTTGTCGATATGCACGCCATCACCGTCTGGCAAGACCCGGCCAAACTGCGCCACGCCACGCGTGAGGCGGCTGCAGGCTTTATCGCCGCCGGGATTGATCCGGCGCGGTCAATCCTGTTCAACCAAAGCCAAGTCAGCGCTCATGCCGAATTGGCGTGGATTTTCAACTGCGTGGCCCGGATGGGCTGGATGAGCCGGATGACTCAGTTCAAGGACAAGGCGGGCAAGAACAGCGAAAACGTGTCCTTGGGCCTGTTCGCCTATCCCGCCCTGATGGCTGCCGACATTCTGGCCTACAAGGCCACCCATGTGCCGGTGGGCGAGGATCAGAAACAGCATCTGGAACTGGCCCGCGACATCGCGATCAAATTCAACAACGATTACAAGGTGCCGTTCTTTCCGGTGGTCGAGCCGGTGATCGAAGGCGCAGCCACGCGGGTGATGTCCCTGCGCGACGGCACCAAGAAAATGTCGAAATCCGATCCGTCCGATCAAAGCCGCATCAACCTGACCGACGACGCCGACACCATCGCCAAGAAGTTCCGCAAGGCCAAGACCGATGCCGAACCCTTGCCGGGCGAGTTGGCGGGACTGAAAGACCGCCCCGACGCCCGCAATCTGGTCAACATCTACGCCGCCCTCGCCGATATGACGCCCGACGCGGTGGTGGCCGAATACGCCGGCGCGCAGTTTGGCACCTTCAAACCGGCGCTGGCCGATCTGGCGGTGGCAAAACTGTCGCCCATCACCGAAAAGATGAGCCATTTGATGCAAGACCCCGCCGAGATTGACCGCATCCTTGGCGCCGGGGCCGTGCGGGCCGACGCGATTGCCCGCCCGATTGTCGATCAGGTCTATGACATCATCGGCATGATCCGCTCGCGGCAGGTCTGATGCTGCGGGCGCTGGCCCGCGGGTTTTTGCTTTTGGTGCTGGCAGGCTCTCTTGCCACCACCGCCCTGACCGCCGCCCGCATCGCCTCGGACCCGCGGATCACCGCCTTCACCGATGCCACCGCCGATCAGATCATAGCCGCCACCGACCGCATGCTGGCACAGGCCGCCACCCCCGAAACCCTGCGCGCCCATATTGGCAACCGTCTGGCCGAAGAGCCGCGCAACTGGCTGGCGCTGGATGCTTTGGTGGTGTTGGCGGCGGAGCGCGCCATTCCGTTGCCCGATGATCTGACCGACGCCGTTCAAATCGCGCGCGAAGATGACCACGGCTACTATGCCACCGTCGCCTCTTGCGCCGCCTGTGCCTACGATCCGGCCGCCTGCTCATTGTCCCAAGTGATGATCTGTCAGGCGCCGATTGCCCTCTCTCCCATCGGCGATATCACTGGCATCACACGGGCCGGGGTGGCTTATGCGACAGGGGCAGAGGTCGATCAGATCGACCTGGCGCTGTCGGTGGTTGGGCTGGGGGCCACGGCGGCGGTTGTGGCCTCGGGTGGGTCTTCGGTGGTGGTCAAAGCGGGCGCATCCCTTGCCAAACTGGCGCGGCGGATGGGGCGGTTGTCGCCCCGGCTGGTGGATATGGCCATGGACGCGGTGCGAGGTGGCGTCAATTGGACTGCCCTGCCCGGCGTGCGTGGCCTTGACGATCTGACCGCCGCAATCCGCATCGACGCCTTCGCCCCCCTGACCAACACCTTGACCGACCTTGACCGCCTGCGCAGCGCCACCAACTCCACCACGGCACTGCACCTGCTGCCCCTGATCGACGATGCCACCGACGCCCGCCGTCTGGCCAAGGCGGGCGAAGCTTTGGGGCCAAAATTGGCAGGCCGGGCCGAGGTGTTGGGCAAAACCCGCC
>JBIHZO010000466.1:0-2971 GCA_044231405.1 Cypionkella sp.
CTGCGACCCTTGCCCCGTCAGCGGAAACTTGATCTCGCTGTTGATCAGCGCAGTGGTCTTGCCCGAACCGGGCGGCCCGATGATGATATACCAAGGCATATCATAGAGATAGGTCTTGGAATTGCCGCTTTTCTTCAACGTCCCCAGCGCCGCCTGCATCCGGCTTGCCAGTTCTTTGCCGTCACCCGTCGGCCCAACATCCACCACCAGCGCCTTTTCCAGCGCCCGCTGCCCCCGCCTGCGCAGGATCAGCTTGACAGTGCCCCAGATCGCCAAAAAAAGCGCCAGGACGCCGATCATCAGCGCCCGCACCCAGACCGGATCAAACGGCCGCGTGTCGCCCACTCCGATCAACGGCCCAGCAAACCAGACCACCGCCGCATAGGCCAGAAAGCCGATCACTATCAGCGCAAGTTTCACCCACTTCATTGCAGTGTCTCTTCTCGCTTGATCATGATTTCCACGCGGCGGTTCAAGGCCCGCCCCTCATCCGCCGCGTTGTCGCCAATCGGATCGGCTTCACCCTTGCCTTCCACCACAAGGCGGCTGGCGTCGGTGATGCTGGTGGCCAGCACGTCGCGCACCGCCTCGGCCCGCGCCAGCGACAGATCGTGGTTGTTCTTGAACCGCCCGCGCCCACTCATCGGCACGTTGTCGGTGTAGCCGTGGATCAGAACGGGTCCCGGTTCCGGGTTCAGCGTTGCCGAAATCCGACTGCCCAAATCATTGAACTCGGGCTTGGTCTCGGCCTTGCCACTGGCAAACAGCGCTGCGTTGTTCACGCGGATGAAGATGAACTCGCCCTTGATATCGACCTGCACCAGACCTGAGGCGACATCATCCGCCAGCCCCGATTGCAGGCGGTCCAGCTGCGTCGATTCCGTCACCGGAACCACCTCCAACGGCGTGAAGGCCACCGCGCGCACCAGCGACACCGGCGTCGTCGGATGCAGTGACAGCAGGCGTTGGGACACCACGCTGCCCTCACCGGCGATCATCATCGACAGGCCGAAATACGCCCCCATCAGCACCAGCCCCAGCACGGACCCGATCACCCACAATGGCGTGCCGCCAAACCGCCGCCGACCGCCCAAAGCCACCGGCTGCCAGCGTGGTGAAATGTCTTCATCCGGCCGCCCCTGCACCCGGCGCAACGACTCGTAAATCATCGAACGAATGCGCGCCAACTCCACCGCGCCATTCGGGGCCGACCGATACTGACCCTCAAAGCCAAGCGACAAACAGGTCATCGCCAGTTCCAGCAGTTGGAACCGCTGTGCCGGGGCTTGCAGCGCCTTTTGGACCTCTTGAAAGAACCCCACGCCCGAGGTGCGGCGATTGAAGAACCGCGCCACCATCGAATATTGCACCCACAGATGCCGGTCGGTGCCGGGGATGTTCTGGACGATGTCATCGGCGGTGCCACACAGCAGATACTTCGCCACCTGCGTTTCATGCGCGTCAATGCCGGCGTTCAGGCAGTTCGCCTCAAACCCCTCAATTTCCCGCGTGACGTATTCCATCAGCGGCACGGCTTCCATTTCCACCATCTGCGTGCGCAGGCGGCCAAAAAGGATCAGCAGATTGGCCGCCGCCGCCAGCATCGGGCTTTTTGGCCCGCCAGCACCCAGACCCTTGGCCATCAATGCCTTGCGCAGATCAATCTTCGGCCCGGTGTTGGCGTAATTTGTCGGCTGTGCGGTCGATGTATCGGGAAAGAAATTGTCCGGTTGCGCAAAGGCGCCGCTGCCCATCGCAGGGCGTTGTGGCGGCTGACCGTAACCTTGGCCGCCAAACCCGCCACCCTGCGCGCCAAACCCGCCCGAGGGTTGACCCGGAGTTGGCGCAGGGGTGCCAAACCCACCGCCCCCACCCCATGCGTCACCCCCGTCACTGCCAAACCCCTGCGACGGCTGCCCACCAAAGCCGCCGGATGATCCCGGCCCAAAGCCGCCAAAGCCACCCGGGGCAGGTCCACCCGGTCCCGATCCACCCGGCAACGCGCCTCCGATCACCGTGGATTGGTTGGGTGCCGCTTGCCGCTTGCCGCTCGCCGGCATTGGCGCAACTCCACCCGGAAACGGCGCAGGCGTGCCAAGGCTGCCGCCGATCACTGTCTTGTCCTTGTTGTTGCCGCCGCCGCCGTTGCTCATGCGCGTGTCTCCACGATGGCCCACAACTCCATCTTCAGATCAGGCCAGTCCCCGGCGAAATGCATGCCGATGGCGGGCGCGGTTGAAAACTCGCGCCACAAAGGCGAGTTCTTCTCGATGATAAAGTACACATTGCGCGACACTGCCCGGATTTGCCGGGGCGGGGTCGGAATGTGAATCAACTCGATCCCCGGCAGGTTGTTGTTCACAATCTCGGCCATCCGGGTGTTCGGCCCCACCTTGCACAGTTGCGGGAACTGCTGTTGCACCAGGGACAAGGCGCGGCTGCTTTCCACCTCGACCACGAAGGTCGCATCGCGGAACAGATTGCGGTCCGGCACCTGTGCCAGATAGGAATTCTGTCGCACCTGCACCAGTTCCAGCCGCGTTGCCCGGCCCACATCACGGCTGAGCAACCGCTGGATATCGCGAACCACCGGTTCGATGGATTCCTTCAGGTTTGCATGGTCATAGGCGTCATAGGGCGGCGCCATCCTCTTGTCTTGATCGAAGGTCCAAAGCTCGCCGGAAAAGCGCAGCAGTTCTTCGTACAGGCGTTCAGGATGCACATAGCGGCTGGCGCGCAGATGGCGCAGCACGTTGATCTGACGGTTCAGGCAGAGCAGGATGAAGTAATCCGTTGCCTGCAATCCTCCCGCTGCCGATGGGTCCGACGCATAACGCGCCAGCGATTCCAGCTTGGTTTCCACCCAGCCGATCACCCGGTCCAGCCATCCCAAAGCCACCGAATGCGCCGAGATGGTCAGCAGGGGGGGCGGAAAGGCGTCGTCCAGAATGACGACATTGTCGCGCACTTC
>JBIHZO010000451.1:0-3125 GCA_044231405.1 Cypionkella sp.
ACAGCCCAAGGTGCTGATGCTGGACGAGCCCACCGCGGGCGTGTCGCCGATTGTGATGGACGAGTTGTTCGACCGCATCATTGAAGTGGCGCGCACCGGGATTTCGATCCTGATGGTGGAGCAGAATGCGCGCCAAGCGCTTGATATCGCAGATAAAGGCTATGTGCTTGTGCAGGGGGCCAACCGGTTCACCGACACGGGCCAAGCATTGCTGGCAGACCCCGAGGTCCGTCGTTCGTTCCTGGGAGGCTGAAGCCATGGACATCCTTAACGCCATTGTCGCCTTTCTGAACTTCGTCTTCATCCCCGGCCTGTCCTACGGCAGCCAGTTGGCGCTTGGCGCCTTGGGCCTGACCCTGGTCTTTGGCATCCTGCGGTTTTCGAACTTTGCCCATGGCGACACCATGGCCTTTGGCACCATGTGGGTGATCCTGATCACCTGGCTGTTTCAGTCGATGGGCATCAGCGCCGGGCCGCTGCCCACCGCCTTGCTGGCCTTGCCCTTTGGCATCGCCATCACCTCGGCCTTCGTGCTGGCCACCGATCAGATGGTCTACAAATTCTACCGCAAGCAAAAGGCCGCCCCGATCATTCTGGTGATCGTGTCCACCGGTGTGATGTTCATCATGAACGGCATGACCCGGATGATCATCGGGCCGGAAGAGCAGAATTTCTCGGACGGCGCGCGGTTCGTTCTGGGCGCGCAAGAGTTCAAGACCTGGTCGGGCCTGTCCGAGGGCCTTGCCATCAAGACCACCACCGCCGTCACGGTGGTGATGGCGGCGGTCTGCGTGGCGCTGCTGTTCTGGTTCCTGCAACGCACCCGCACCGGCAAATCCATGCGGGCGTTTTCGGACAATGAAGATCTGGCGCTGCTGTCTGGCATCAACCCCGAACGGGTGGTCGTGGTCACCTGGCTGATCGCCACGGCGCTGGCGGTGATTGCGGGCACGCTTTACGGTTTGGACAAGTCCTTCCGTCCGTTCATCTATTTCCAGCTGCTGCTGCCAATTGCGGCGGCGGCGGTGGTCGGCGGGCTTGGCAACCCCTTGGGCGCAATTGCGGGCGGCTTCGTCATCGCCTTCTCCGAGGTCTTTGTCACCTATGCCTGGAAAAAGGTGGTGACCTATCTGGTGTCCGCCGACATGGCCCCCACCAGCCTGTTGCAACTTCTGTCCACCGATTACAAATTCGCGGTCAGCTTCTCGATCCTGATCATCGTGTTGCTGTTCATGCCGACCGGCATCTTCAAGGGGAAATAACATGGCACAACGCAACCTGCTGTTATTCGCCGCCGTCGGGATGTTGTTCGTGGCAACCGGCTTGCTGCAAAGCTGGAATCTGTCGCTGCAAATCCTGAACATCGGCATCCTGTCGGCCATCATGGCCTTGGGCGTCAACATGCAATGGGGTTATGCGGGGCTGTTTTCAACCGGCATCATGGGGTCGGTGGCCTTGGGTGGCCTTGCCGTGGTTCTGGTGTCAGGCACCCCCATTCCGCAGGCTTGGGCAGCGGGCGGGCCGCGGCTGATCTTCGGTCTGGCCTTTGGCGTCGCGGTCATTGCTGCGGCCGTCATCGCCTACAAACGCATGGACGCGGGGCGAAGACGGAACCTTGGCGTCACGGCAATCCTGATCGTCGGCTTTTTCGCCTACCGCGCGATCTTTGACCCGGCAGCCAATGCGATTGAAGCCTATGATCCGGCCACCGCCGGCAACATCGGCGGCTTGGGTTTGCCGTCGCTGCTGGCTTGGCCGGTGGGGGCGCTGTTTGCGGCCGCTGCGGCTTGGGCGATTGGCAAGACCGCGCTGGGTCTGCGGTCAGATTATCTGGCGATTGCCACTTTGGGCATCGCCGAAATCATTCTGGCGGTGATCAAGAACGAGGATTGGCTGGCGCGCGGGGTGAAGAACCTTGTCAACCTGCCACGTCCTTGGCCGGTGCCTTATGAAGTCGATTTGCAACAAGATCCGCAGTTCCTGTCCTTTGTGCAGGGCTATGGCTGGGACCCGATCACCAGTTCGACCATTCTGGTGAAACTGCTGTACATGGTGATGTTCGGCCTTGTGCTGCTGGCAGTGATCTGGCTGTCCGAACGTGCGCTGCACAGCCCTTGGGGCCGGATGATGCGGGCGATCCGCGACAACGAAGTTTCGGCCGCCGCGATGGGCAAGAACGTGACCAAGCGGCATTTGCAGGTCTTCATCATCGGTTCTGCCGTGGTCGGGCTTGCAGGCGCCATGCTGACCTCGATGGAGGGGCAGATGACGCCCTCCAACTATTCGCCCTTGCGGTTCACCTTCCTAATCTGGGTGATGGTGATCGTCGGCGGGTCGGGGAACAACTGGGGCGCGGTGCTGGGCGGCTTGCTGCTGGGCTGGCTGTGGCTGATCGTGGAAAATGCCGGACCGGTGTTCATGGGCTACGTCACCATGCCGCTGGCAGATGGTGTTCTGAAAGCGCATCTGATCGAATCGGCTCCGCATTTGCGGCTGGTGACGCTGGGTCTGGTGCTGCTGTTGGTGCTGAGGTTCAGCCCGCGCGGGCTTATTCCCGAGAAATAGTGGCTGCGGGCCACAGGCCCCAGTCCTGCCCCATATACTGCAAAACCTCGCTCGGCTTTGCCGTCAGCGGGGTTTCATTGACCCGACCAAAGACCATGCCATCGGGATGCAGCTTGGCCCAGTCCGCCAAGGCCGCCACATCGGTCAAATGCGCCACGGGGGCAGTCAGCCCGGCCAGAAAGTTGATCTCGGCATGGTACTCGGCGTTTGTGACCGCCAGCCCGGCCTCGGCATGTGACGCCAAAATCGCGGCCAAAGGGCGGCCATCATAGGCGGCATAAAGCCCGGTGGTGGCGATGACACCGTGCAGAGCCAAGGCAAGCCCAACCCCGGCCAGCAGATGGCCGGGCAGCGTCGGCAGCCGCCAGACTTGCAGCGCCAGCACCGCACTCAGGGCCGAAAACGCCAACACGGGCCAAAGCGGCATCAGCAGCGCCAGATCCTTGTTCATCGGGAACAGCCCCAATCCGACCGCCGCCGACAGCCCTGCCACGGCCAACAAAGGCAGCGCCGCCCAGCTGCGCGCGCCCTGCCCCGCGCGGGCAAACAGCAGCGCCATC
>JBIHZO010000452.1:0-3110 GCA_044231405.1 Cypionkella sp.
GCCCGGGTAGCAACCTGGGGGGGGGGGGGGGGGCGGTGAACGACGAAGACGGCCCTTAGCGGACGGTCGTCCGTGTCTATTGCCGCAGCGCTGCATTTTCCAAAGCGGCCGTTCGGTCGCTGTACAACGCCGGGGGCCTTGGATCGCTCCGAGGATTCCGAACTGCAGTTAAATCACGAGCGCGCGCATCGGTGCCTCCTCACGCCGAAGGCAACTAGCTGCACCTGCCGCATCGGCTCTGTAACCGCGTCCCCCCCTGCACGAAGCGGCGAGCCCGCCAGATGTGCATACCTTTGTGTTGTCTTGATTTGGGAATGCCCCAGACCCACCAGCCGCGCCGCTCGGTACTAGGGGCAGAGCGAAACGACGGTCCTAGAGCCAGCCGTGGATCGGCAGGCGCCCCACCACCCAAGAGACGCTGCGCCAAAGCACGTTCGCCTCAGGCTCGACCCGCATGGTTTGTGGCAGACCGCGCCGGGTGACAGCCCAACGCAGCGAGCGCCGCTCAAGCGACAAGGCATATGCAAAATCGGCACCCGCATCCCGGTCAAAGATCCCAGACAATTCGGCCACCAGATTGGGTTCTTCAAACAGGATGCCGATTTCGGTATTGGTATGCTCGGAACGCATGTCAAAATTCAACGACCCGACAATTGCCTGTCGCCGGTCAATAACAAACACCTTTGAATGCAGGACATCGCGTTGGCGACGGCTGCGCGCAGGCGGCGCAAACTCGAAAATCCGAGCACCGGCGGCCAAAAGTGGCCCGCGATAACGCCGGTAAGCCCCATGTACGAAAACGTTGTCGGAGGCTGCCAGCGAGTTGGTCAACAAGGACACCTTTACCCCGCGCCGCAAGAGCCCATTGAGTGCCGCCAAACCGTCTGCGCCGGGAACAAAGTACGGGGTGATCAGCTGCACCTCGCCTTGCGCGTCCTTCAGTACGCCATGTACCTGCGCGGCCATCCACGGCTGATTGCGATGCCCATAAGCCTTGCCTGGAGAGTCGGCCAAAACGCGCGCGGTGTCAGTCCACCGCAATGGTTCGGCCAAAACTGTCGCCGCGTTCCGCCCAGCCACCGCATTCTCCAAGAAAGTGCGTGCCGTGGCTGCATTTGCGCGCTGGGTGAGCCGTTTGCGAAAACTGTGCGGCTTGATCTGGAAGTTGGGCCACAGCGACAGGATGGGTAGGACCAGCCCGAGGTTCCAGTAGCCGTCAAACAAGGCCTCGATCTCGGTAACCAAAGGACCCACCGTAAGCAGATCGGCATCCCGCGAAGTCCGTTGCTGCGCCCCAGCTCGGCCATAGCGCGCAGCCCCGAAATAAGTGTCGCCGATATTGCGTCCACCGATGATCGCCATCCGGCCATCAGCAATCCAAGCCTTGCAATGCAAGCGCCGGTTAAAGCGCGAAATGCCCAGCGCGATTTCCAACCATCGCATCAGCACGTGGCCCCTGGTCTGGATCGGATTGAACAGCCGCACTTCGATCAGGGGGTGCTGGTTCAGTGCCAGAAACGTTAGGTCATAGCCGTGGACATTCACATCATCCAACAGTAGCCGCACACGGACGCCCCGGTCGGCTGCCGCCTGAAGTTCGCGCAATAGCAGCCAGCCCGTAAGGTCAGTCTCCCACTGGTAATACATCAGGTCGAGACTGCGACCGGCCTGCTGCGCCGAAAGGACGCGGGCGGCGAAGGCTTCGGCATTGTCAAAGAGGCCTACAAGGCCGTTCTGGCCGGGATGGGCCGCTTGTGGGGCGTCATACAACTGATCAAGCGCAGTTGGCGGCCCGGTCCGAGCCAGCGCACAACCGGGTGCCCCCCGCGCGCGTTTGGCATAGCGACGCCACGACCGGTAGGCGAGTGCCGAGGCGCTCAAGGTCAGCACCACCGCTGCAATCAGCAAGATTAGACCAGCAAGCCCAGCGTTCATTTTGTCGACGCTGCGGTGCCGGGCGTCAGCCGAAGGTGTGCCTTGATCGGCAAATGGTCCGACGCTATCCGCGACAGCGGGGTTACATGGGCCATTAGGTCGGTCAACTCGCCCTGCGGGCAGGTCATTATCCGGTCGAGGGCAAATAGCGGATAGCGTGCCGGATAGCTTTGGGCCGTCGCCGGTCCGGCAAAGCGATCCGCGAGCGGCCTCAACGATGATCTTCGGTCCAGCCGCCATTCGTTCAAGTCGCCCATTAGCAAGGCGGGCCGGTCGTCCAGGGTCGCCAGCTTGTCCATCAAGGCACGGGTTTGGCGGGCGCGAGATCGCGGCAGGAGCCCCAGATGCGCCGAAATGACCCGCAAAGGCTGTCCAGCGATCTGCAGATCGGTCATCAGCGCGCCGCGCGGTTCAAAACCTGGCAGGTGAAGATGGTGAACCACCTCGACCAGCGCGTTACGTACCAGCAGCAGGTTGCCGTGAAATCCATGCGCATCGCCTGTGCTTTCGGTGGGCACTGCGATTAGCCCCAAGTCGCGGCGCAAGGCCTCAAGATCCATTAGGCCCGCACGGTTGCCAAACCGCATGTCGGCCTCTTGCAAGGCCAGGATATCGGCACCGATTTCTGCAATCACCGCGGCTATACGAGCAGGATCACGCTGCCGGTCGGCACCCACCGCCTTGTGGATGTTGTAAGAGGCCACGGTGAATTCAGGTGTCTGGTACATGGGACGTTTATTGTTGCAGGCGAAGGGCAGGATAGCTACCCCCAAGCGCTTTGTTGTGGGGCAATATCCCGCTGCCTTGACGCAAGGTGGTACGAGGCACATAAACAAGGACCGCAGACGTCGACCATTCTCGCAGACGGCCCTGTTGATGGCGTGGATGTCCTCTCCTTCTGTGATTGCTTCAACGATCATCACATTGGCACATTGCGATGCCGTCAGGAGGGGGCAACGTCCGGTTCCGCATCGTGAGACGCGGCGGCTGGAAAGAGATGCAGGTGCCGCCGGGCACGCCGAGCGGGAAAGGATAGCGCCGTCTTACATAACCGGCGTCCTGCGCCTCACGCGGCTCGCGCCTGACATCGTTGAGGCGATCCTGGATGGCAGGCAGGGGTCAGATGTGACGCTGGCGCGAATGCTGGAACCGCTTCCGGTGGAATAGTTGGATCA